>CALWXI010000191.1 GCA_944385455.1 uncultured Oscillospiraceae bacterium
CGTCCGGCGCCTGTCCGGCGGCAACGTCCAGAAGGTGCTGGTGGGCCGTGAGATCGCCCAGGAACCTTCCGTGCTTATGACGGCCTACGCCGTCCGGGGCCTGGACATCAACACCTCCTACACCATCTACAACCTGCTGACGGCGGAAAAATGCAAGGGCGTGGCCGTGCTCTACGTGGGCGAGGATCTGGACGTGCTGCTGGAGCTGTGCGACCGGATCCTGGTGCTCTGCGGCGGCCAGGTCAGCGGTGTCGTGGACGCCCGCACCACCACCAAGGAAGAAGTCGGTCTGCTGATGACCAAGTTCAGAAAGGAGGCCTCCCAGGCATGACACAGGCAACGCAACACAAGGAGCCCCTTCTGCGGATCGTCAAGCGGGACGGCATCGCCCGTCCCAAGGCCTACGCCATCCGGCTCATCGCCGTGCTGCTCTCCCTGGTGGTCTGCGGCGTCTTCATCTACGCCATCACCAAGCTCAATCCCGTCCAGGTATACGAGGCCATCTTCGACGGCGCCTTCGGCACCAACCGCCGCTCCTGGGTCACCATCCGGGACGCCATGATGCTTTTGTGCATCGGCGTGGGCCTGGCCCCTGCCTTTAAGATGAAGTTCTGGAACATCGGCGCGGAGGGACAGATCCTCATCGGCGGCGTGGTCACCGCAGGCATCATGAAGGCTTACGGCAGCGCCCTTCCGACTCCGGCGCTGCTGGTGGTGATGGCAGCGGCCAGCATTCTGTGCGGCTGCCTCTGGGGCGTGATCCCCGCGGTGTTCAAGTCCGTTTGGAACACCAACGAGACCCTCTTCACCCTGATGATGAACTATGTGGCCATCCAGATCACCAGCTACTGTGTGGCCCTGTGGGAAAACCCCGTGGGCTCCAACTCCGTGGGCATCATCAACCAAATGACCGCCTACGGCCACTTCCCCAAGCTCTTCGGCCAATCCTACGGCCTCAACGTCCTGCTGGTAATGCTCCTCACGGTGGGCATGTACGTCTACCTCAAGTATTCCAAGCAGGGCTATGAGATCGCCGTGGTGGGCGACTCCGAGAATACCGCCCGTTACGCCGGCATCAACGTCAAAAAGGTCACCATCCGCACCATGGCCATCTCCGGCGCCATCTGCGGCATCGCCGGCTTCATCGAGGTGGCGGGCGTCAGCCACACCATCTCCACCAATACCGCCGGCGGCCGGGGCTTCACCGCCATCATTGTGGCGTGGCTGGCTCAGTTCAACACCTTTGTGATGATCCTGATCTCCTTCCTGCTGGTCTTTCTGCAGCAGGGCGCCATCCAGATCGCCACCCAGTTCAATCTCAACGACTACGCCTCGGAGATCATTACCGGCATCATCCTCTTCTTTATCCTCAGCAGTGAGTTCTTCATCAACTACCGCGTGATCCTGCGCAACAGAAAGGGGGCCGACGGAAAATGAGCGATCAGATCATCCGCCTGCTGCAATCGTCCATCTGCTTCGGCACCGTCATCATGTACGGCGCCATGGGCGAGATCCTCACGGAAAAATCCGGCAACCTGAACCTGGGTGTACCGGGCATCATGTACCTGGGCGGCATCTCGGGCCTGGCGGCGTCGTTCTTCTATGAGTTCAACAATCCCGACCCCTCCCGCCTGGTCTGCCTGGTGATCAGCTTCCTGGCGGCTTTCGGAGCGGCGGCCCTGGGCGGTCTCCTCTACAGCTTCCTTACCATCACCCTCCGGGCCAATCAAAACGTCACCGGTCTGACGCTGACCATCTTCGGCGGCGGCGTGGCCAACTTCTTCGGCGGCGCCCTGAACACCATGGCCGGCGGCGTGGGCCAAATCTCCGTGGCCGCCACCAGCGCCGCTTACCGGGCCACCATCCCGGGCCTGTCCGGTCTGGGCCTGGTTGGAAAACTCTTTTTCAGCTACGGCTTCATGGTGTATCTGGCCATTGTGCTGGCCGTGGTGATGCACTGGTATCTCAGCCGCACCCGCACGGGTCTGAACCTGCGGGCCGTGGGCGAGAATCCCGCCACTGCCGACGCCGCGGGCATCAACGTCACCCGCAACAAGTATCTGGCCACCTGCCTGGGCGCCGGTATCTCCGGTCTGGGCGGCCTGTACTACACTATGGACTACATCAAGGGCACCTGGGGCAGCGACGGCACCATTGAGTCTCTGGGCTGGCTGGCCGTGGCTCTGGTGATCTTCGCCATGTGGCGGCCCATCAACGCCATCTGGGGATCCTATCTCTTCGGCCTGCTGTTCTGGGTCTATCTGGTGATTCCGGGCCTTGCACGCAAAGACATCGAGCTTTTCAAGATGCTCCCCTATCTGGTGACCATCGCGGTGCTCATCGTCATCTCCCTGCGGAAAAAGCGGGAGAATCAGCCTCCCGCCAGTCTGGGCCTTCCCTACTTCCGGGAGGATCGCTGACCATAGGATCAAAGCCCCGCCGCAGAAAGCGGCGGGGCTTTGTCACCAAATTGTGGCTGCTTTTTTCCCGGAAGCGTGGTATGGTATAGAAGTTCAGATCCTGTTCAGAAAAGGTGATCTTCTTGCCTCAGCTCTCTCCTCCCCTCCGCAGCCGCCTGCGGGAGCTTCGATACGCCGCATGGGTGCCGGTGTATCTGGCTGTTTTCTTTCTGGTGGAACGCATCCCCCGCAGCCGCTACTGGGCCACTCAGCTGCCTGCGGACAACTGCATTCCCTTCCTGGAGGGCTTCGTGGTCTTTTACTGCATGTGGTATTTCTTCCTGGTGGCGTCTGGGGTGTACCTGTTGTTCCGGGACAGCGCCGCCTTCCGGCGGTACATGGCCTTTTTGGCCTGCACATTCTTCCTCAGTGCGGGGATCTGGCTGATCCTGCCCAGCTGCCAGGACCTGCGGCCTGCCGTGCTGCCCCGGGACAATCTTTTCTGCACCCTGGTGGCCGCCCTTTACCGGGTGGACACCAGCACCGACGTGTTCCCCTCGGTCCACGTGGTAGGGGCGGTAGGCGCGGCGCTGGCGCTATGGCACACGCCGCCAGTACGCTTTCGCCGCCTGACCCGTCTGGGGACAGCAGTGCTGGCCGGGCTGATCTGCCTGTCCACCATGTTCATCAAGCAGCATGCTCTGCTGGATGTGGCCGGCGGCCTGCTGCTGTGCGCCGCTGCGGCCCCCTTCTTCTTCCGGCACAAGAAAAGCCCCGCTCCCTGAGGGAGCGGGGCTCTCGTTTTGATTCACGCGCCGTGCTTTTTCGCCGCCGTCAGGAGGTTGCACATCAGCATGGCCCGGGTCATGGGGCCCACGCCGCCGGGCACCGGAGTGATGTAAGAAGCCTTGGGCTCCACGGCGGCAAAATCCACGTCGCCGCAGAGCTTGCCGTCTGGGCCGCGGTTCATGGCCACATCAATGACCGCCGCTCCCTCCTTCACCATCTCCGCCGTCACCAGGCCCGGCCGGCCCACCGCCGAGACCAGAATATCCGCCTCCCGCGTCAGGGCCTCCATATCCGGCGTTCGGGAGTGGCACAGCGTCACCGTTCCGTCGGCCTGGGTCAGCAGCATCGCCATGGGCTTGCCCACGATGTTGCTGCGCCCCAGCACCACGCATCGTTTTCCCGCCGTGGGGATCTGATAGTACCGCAGCATCTCCATGACGCCCGCGGGGGTGCAGGGCAGAAAGGCGGGACGGCCGATGGACATCTGCCCCACATTGAAGGGGTGGAAGCAGTCCACATCCTTGTCCGGACGGATGGTATGGATCACCAGATCCGCGTCCAGATGGGGCGGCAGCGGCAGCTGACACAAAATACCGTCCACCGCGTCATCTTCATTGAGCTGCCGGACCAGCTCCAGCAGCGTTTCCTCCGGGGTGTCCGCCGGAAGGCGGTGAGGGAAGCTGCGGATGCCGCACTCGGCGCAATCCGCCTCCTTGCCCCGGACATACACGGCGGAGGCGGGGTCGTCCCCCACCAGGATCACCGCCAGTCCCGGCGGCCGGGAGAGGGTTCCCACCTCAGAGCGGACCCGGGCCTTCACCTGGGCCGCCAGGGCCTTGCCGTCAATCCGCACTGCCATGCGCCGCCTCCTGTTCCCCGCCGGCCTCACCGGCCTGCGCCGTTTCACTTGCCCCATCGGCCTCCGGCTCCGGTCCAGCGGCCTCCGATTCTTCCGCCTGCTGAGCGGCCTGGGCCTCGGCGGCAGCCTGCGCCGCAGCCAGCTGGTTCACCCACAGATCCTCCGGCGAGCATTTCTTGATACACACGTGGTAGAAGAGCACTCCGGCAGCCACCACCGCCAGCACGATGCTCAAAGCCTGAGACACCCGGATGGGCTGGCCCATGATGGTCCAGTCAAAGAGGTAGAGGCTGTCGCTGCGCAGACCCTCCACCCAGGCCCGGCCCAGGCCGTACCACAGGAAGTAAAACCAGGTGTTCTCACCGTCAAACCGGCGTCCCTTGGTCACCACAAAGAGGATCAGCAGCAGTCCCACCAGGTTCCACATGCTCTCATAGAAGAAGGTGGGATGCACTTCGATGGAGGTAACGGAAGTGGTCCAGAGCTTCATGCGCCAGGGCAGCGTAGTCTCGGCACCAAAGGCCTCCCGGTTGATAAAGTTGGCCCAGCGGCCAATGACCTGCCCCAGCAGCAGTCCCAGCACCGCCAGATCCGTCAGCGCGCCGAAGCGCAGCTTCTTATATTTGGAGTAGCAAAAGGCCACGATGGCCCCCATGATCACCGCGCCGTAGATGGCAAGCCCGCCGTCCCAGACGGCCACGATGGCCCCCCAGTCCAGCGCGCCCTCCTCCGTGCGGTAGAGGTCCAGATAGAAGATCACGTAGTAGAGCCGGGCGCCCACGATGCAAAGAGGCACCGACCAGAGCACCAGATCCATCACATGATCCTCGGTGATCCCAAAGCGCTTGGCCTGCTTCATGGCCAGCAACAGCCCCGCCAGCATGGCCACGGCCAGGATGATGCCGTACCAGTAGATCCCATGTCCAATGTGAATGGCAATGGGGTCGGGATTGAACTCCCAGTCACCGAAGAGCCCGGGAAAGCTGATGGGCATGTCTTTCATAACTGTCAAGGCGGATTCTTCCTTTCTTTCCGTCAATTTTCTCTGGGCACAATCTCTGAAAGAACTGCCCGGTCCTGGGTGATGTTGTCCCGCAAAAAGGCCTCCACATCCTCCCTGGTGATGGAATCGAACACCTGAGGGAAGCGGAAGGGGTCATATCCGTAGAAATAGCCCTCCGTCAGCGACACGGCGATGTTTTCAAAGGAGTTGAGACCCCGGAGGTTTGCGCCGAAGGCGGCGCGGCGCACCCGCTGGTAGAATTCCTCGTCCACGCCCTCTTCCCCAAGGCGGCGGGCCTCTTTGCAGATCTCCTGCGCCACGGTCCGGGCGTCCTTGCTGTCGCCGCCGGCGTAGAGATAGGCCACACCTGGCATCATCTCAAAGGCGCCGCCGAAGCTGGTGTTGATGAGACCCTGGTCGTAGAGCCGCAGGTACAGAGGGCTGGAGTCCCCCAGCAGGATGTCGCAGGCCATGTCCCCCAACACAGCCATACGGAGGTATTCCTCCCCGTCCGCCGCGGGACGGCACTTGAAGCCCGTGAGGAACTGGGGACTGGAGACCTCCATGGCAAGGCGCGTCTCCCGCTGCGCCACCGCCTGGGGCTCTTCGCCGTAATCCCGGGGCACGGCAGGTCCGCCCGTCCGGGGCAGAATCCGGCGGGCCGTCTCCACCACCATGGCTGGCTCCACATTGCCCACCACGGTGAGGATCATGTTGGAGGGCGTGTAGAAGGCCTTGTGACAGCTGTAAAGCGTCTCCGCCGTGATGCGGGAGATGCTCTCCACGGTGCCGGCAATGGCGGTGCGGGCAGTGCTCGTGCTGTAAAGCGCCTGCATCATCCGGGTGTAGAGCTGCCAGTCTGGGTTATCCTCGATCATGCGGATCTCCTGTCCGATGATCCCCTGTTCCTTGGCCACGCTCTCTTCCGTGAAATAGGGCACGGAGACAAAGGAGAGCAAAATCTCCAGATTCTCCCGGAAGTGCTCCGTGGAATCAAAATAGTACCCGGTCATGGCGTTGGCGGTAAACGCGTTGGGTTCTGCGCCGTTTTTCGCCAGCTCCTGGAGGGCGTTGCCCTCCTTGGTGTCAAACATCTTGTGCTCCAGATAATGAGCGATGCCCGCGGGAGTATCCAGCCAGGCGCCGTCCAGACAGAAACGGGTATCCATACCGCCGTAGCGGGTGGCAAAGAAGGCATACTGCTTGGCATAGTCCGGCTTGGGCACCACACAGATCTGCAGTCCGTTGGGCAGCGTCTCCCGATGCACAGACTCCCCGATACGCTCATAGAACGTAGGTCTCATTCCGCCGCCTCCTTTCCCCGCAGGAAATACACAGTATCCAGGGACACCGTCTCCATAGCCGCGAAGATCCGCTGCGGCGTCACCGCCCGGACCAGCTGGGCCAGCTCCTCCGGCGTCTCACTTTGTCCCGTGGCGGCCTGTCCCAGATAGAAGTTCTCCAGCTTGCCCTGGGAATCTCCCATGGCGGCATACGCAGTAAGCAGCGTACTGCGGGCACCGTCCAGCTCCCAATCCTCCAACCGGCCGGCCTGGATCTCTCCGAGCTGCGCCAGGATCTCGTCATAAGCCCGCTGGAAATTCTGAAACTCAATACCGGAGGAGACGGTGATGAGCCCCTTCAGCCGGTGATAAACCGAAGACGCGTAATAGCACAGGGAGAGCTTCTCCCGGACGTTCAGGAACAGCCGGGAGTTGCTGCTGCCGCCGAAGATCGTGTTGCCCATCAGAAGCGCGGCGATATCGTCGCTGCCGCAGGAAAAGCCCATCCCCAGCTTTCCCTGGGTCACATCCAGGGCCTCCTCCACCCGGCGCACCTCCGCCCGGGCAGTGTGCTTCTCCGTGGCCCGCACCTCCTGGACATTTTCCCGGGGCAGGGTGGAAAAGGCGGCGCGCAGAGCCTGCTCCACCCGCTCCCGCGGGGCGCTGCCGCTGTAGAAGAGTTCCAGCTGAGCCGTGGCGATAAGCTGACCGTACAGGGCATAAAGCCTGCGCAGCTGCACCCGCCGGGCACTGTCCTCATCTCCCAGGCGGCTCACCCCGTAGGGCTCCCCCGCGCACATCTCCTGAAGGAGGCGGCTGTCGGCATAATCCCGCTTGTCGTTGATAAGGCTGCGGATGGCATCCACCAGATTGGTCTTTTCCGAGTCAAAATAGGCAGGCACGAACCGTCCCCGCTCCGTCACCGGATCGCAGATCAGCTCCCCCAGCAGCGACGCCACCGGCTCCAGCAGCTTCTCTCCGCCGGGGACAAAGCTGTCGTCGATGAAGCTGGCCACAAAGCCCACGCACTGGTTCTCTCCCCGCTTGCGCACGGTATAGTCGATACGGGCACCATACAGCCGATCCAGCCGTGTGGAGAGCGCCCCCATATCCGGGCAGCTCACCGTGCCCCGGCGCAGTACTGCCGGCAGCAGTGCATACGCCGATGCCGTGTCCGCCCCAATGGGGGTGATGAACTGGGCCGAAAGCAGGCTGGTCTTGAATTTCCGTGCCGGCAGGAAAGTGAGGTACACCCCGTCGGCAAGCTTGGTTCTGGTCACTTCCAATCTCTCAGCTCCTTTTCGGAAAGTGAAACGCGCCCCGGGCCCGGAGGCCGCCGGCGCGGCAAATACAGCGAATATTATTATAGTATAGTTTCTCCCGTATTTCAAACTATTTTCGCGGGGATCGAAGCAGAAAACCGCTTTCCAAAAAGAGCGGGGACCGATGTCCCCGCTCTCCTCAAAGCAAGCGCAGAAAATTCTCACGGGCGATCATCCGCCGCTCCGCCGGGGTCATGCCCAGCTGTTCCAGCCAATAAAAAAGATTCCCGATCCGGGAGCAGTCCTCCAGCCCCTCCGCCCCCTCGTTTCCTGGGCCGAAGAACTCGCAGAAGTCGAATCCGCAGGCCACGTGCTCCACCCCCATCACCTCCGCCATGTGGGCGGCGTGGAGGGCCAGGGTCCGGGCCGTCTGCCGGGCCGGATCGGTGTGGACAAAGCCGTGATAAACGTTCAGCCCCACCACGCCGCCGGTATCCCGAATCGCCCGGAGCTGATCGTCCGTCAGATTCCGGGGCACCGGGCACAGCGCCCGGCAGTTGGAATGGGAGGCGATCACCGGACCCTCCGCCAGATCCAGCACATCCCGGAAGCCGCCGTCGTTGAGGTGGGACACGTCCACCAGCACTCCCAGGGCCTGCATCCGGCGCACCGCCTCCCGGCCCAGAGCCGTCAAGCCCTTTTTCGGATCACCGCCGGCACCGGCGGCCAGGGCGTTCTCCTCATTCCATGTCAGCATCCCCAGCCGGGCGCCCCAGTCGGCGTAGCGGTCGATGCCAGTGAGGTCCTCTCCGATGGCCGCCATGCCCTCCACTCCCAGAAAGGCATACATCTGCCCGGCGGCCCGGGCCGCTTCCGCCTCTGCCCGGGAGCGGACCAGCCGCAGCCAGGGGCACTCCGCCAGCTCCGCGGCGGCGGCCTCCATCATAAGCCGGGTCCGGGCCGCGTCGCTGTCCGCCTCCGGTACCGTCTCCCAGAACGTCTGCCCCTGGGCCGCGCTGGTCCACAAGGCCAGCACCAGTCCCTCCACGCCGCCCCGGCGCAGGCGGTCCCGGTGGCGCCGTTCCAGCACATGGGTCTCCCCCATGAGCCGCCGGCGGGTCACATCGTACAAAAGGTCCGAATGTCCGTCAAATACCATCTTCCACTCCCTTACGCCCCCAGGATCCCTCCCACCAGGATGCCCAGATAAGTACCGATCACATAGCCGAAGGTGCCCACCAGCATCACCGGCCCCACCAGGGCGCTCCAGCCCTGGGAGATGGCCATGCC
>CALWXI010000192.1 GCA_944385455.1 uncultured Oscillospiraceae bacterium
CATTTTCGGCTGAAAGTCATCGGATTCTTGGGAGGCACGCAGATATGACTTGTATGGACCTCACCGTCCGGATGCTGGGTGAATTTTCCATTACTCTGGGCGATCACACCATTACGGACAACAGCAACCGCTCCCGCAAGGCGTGGCTGCTGCTGGCCTATCTCATATATTGCCGCAGCCGCTCCGTCACCCAGGAGGACCTGCTCCGGCTGCTCTGGGACGAGGACGAGGGCAGCACCAATCCCCTCAACGCCCTCAAGACCATGCTCCATCGGGTGCGCACCATGCTCAATCAGCTGGATCCCGCCGCCGGCCACAGCCTGATCATCCGGCAGGACGGTTCCTATGTGTGGAATCCCGAAGCCGCCTTGACGCTGGATGTGGAACAGTTCGACGCGCTTTGCCAGGGGGGCGCCGCCGCCCAGGAGGAGGACACCAGGCTGGCAAAATACCGCCAGGCTCTGGCCCTTTACCGGGGCGACTTCCTGTCCAAGCTCTCCACCGAACCCTGGGTGGCCCCCATCTCCGCCTATTTCCATCATCTCTACGTACAAACCGCAGAGGAGACCATCTCCCTGCTGGAGGCCCGGGACCTGACCGGGGAAATCGTGGAGCTCTGCCGTGCCGCCATCCGCCTGGAGCCGTACAGCGAAGCGCTTTACCGGCATCTGATGCAGGCGCTGCTGGCACAGGGCCGCCAGCAGGAGGTCATTTCCCTCTATGAGGAAATGAGCGACCTGCTGCTGACCAATTTCGGAATCATGCCCGCGGAGGAAACCCGGGCCATCTACCGGGAGGCCGTGCGCACTGTCAACGACCGGGCGCTCACCCCGGAGGCCATGCAGGAGCAGCTGCGGGAGCCGCCCTCTCAGGCCGGCGCCATGCTGTGCGACTATGACTTCTTCCGGGTCATCTATCACGCCGAGGCCCGGGCGGTGGTCCGCAATGGAAGCGCCGTCCACATCGCGCTGTTCTCCGTCACCGGGGAAAAGGGCAGCCCGCTGCCCCGGCGCAGTCTTGACCGGGTCATGGAAAATCTGCAGGAGATCATCCGCACCGGCCTCCGGAAGGGAGACATCGCCTCCCGGTGCAGCGTGTCCCAGTATATCCTGATGCTGCCCCAGGCCAATTACGAAAACAGCCGCATGGTCTGCGACCGTGTCATCCGTGCCTTCTTCCGGCAGTACCCCCACTCCCCCGCCCAGCTGCACTACTCCGTTCAGCCGCTGGAGCCCAACGTCTGACAAAAAAGAAACCGCCATGAGGCGGTTTCTTTTTTATGGCGTTCAGGCCGCAGACCTGCCGTGGATCTTCTTGATGACCGCCAGCGTCGCCAGCATCATCACCACGGCCACAGGCAGAGCCACCACGGCGTTGGGGATGAAGCCCGCCACGATGTAGGCCGCGAAGCTCACCGCCGCGGCGGTGAAGGCATAGGGCAGCTGGGTGGACACATGGTTCACATGGTCGCACTGAGCGCCGGCGGAGGCCATGATGGTGGTGTCGGAGATGGGAGAGCAGTGATCGCCGCACACGGCGCCGGCCATGCACGCGGAGATGCACACGATGGCCAGGGGATTATCCATGGAAAACACATTCTGCACGATGGGGATCAGCATGCCGAAGGTGCCCCAGCTGGTGCCGGTGGCAAAGGCCAGCAGGCAGCCGATGACGAACACGATGGCCGGCAGGAACATCTGCATGCTGGCGGCGTTGCCCTGCACGAAGTCCCGGACGAAGTACTTGGCGCCCAGGGAGTCGGTCATGGCCTTCAGGCTCCAGGCGAAGGTCAGGATCAAAATGGCGGGGACCATGGCCTTGAAGCCCTCGGGGATGCAGCCCATCATGTCCCGGAAGGACATGGCGCGGCGGATAAAATAATAGACCACGGTGATGACCAGTGCGAAGGCGGAGCCCAGCATCAGGCCCACGGAGGCGTCGGAGCCGGAGAAGGCGTCCACGAAGCCCGTGCCGGAGAAGAAGCCGCCGGAGTAGATCATGCCGATCACGCAGCAGATCACCAGCACCACAATGGGCAGCACCAGATCCAGCACCCGGCCCTTGTCCTCCACCATCTCCTCGTCCATCATGGCGTAAGGGTTGGGGCCGGAGAAGAGGTCGCCGTTCTCCTCGGCGTTGCGCTCAAAGATGGCCATGGTTCCGAATTCCACCTTCATCAGCGCCATGGCCACCATCATCACCACGGTCAAGATGGCGTAGAAATTGTAGGGGATGGCACGGATGAACAGGCTCAGGCCCTGACCGTCCTCCGCGAAGCCCGCCACAGCGGCGGCCCAGGAGGAGATGGGGGCGATGATGCAGATGGGGGCGGCGGTGGCGTCGATGAGATACGCCAGCTTGGCACGGGAGACCCGGTGCTTGTCGGTGACGGGCCGCATGACGCTGCCCACGGTGAGGCAGTTGAAGTAGTCGTCGATGAAGATCAGGCAGCCCAGGATGATGGTGGCGATCTGGGCGCCCACCCGGCTCTTGATGTGCTGCTGGGCCCACCGGCCGAAGGCGGCGGAGCCGCCGGCCTTGTTCATCAGGCACACCATGGCGCCCAGGATCACCAGGAACACCAGAATACCCACGTTGTAGCTGTCAGAGAGGACCGAGACGATGCCGCCCTGGAACACATGCAGCACCGTGCCCTCGAAGCCGAAGTTGGAATACAGCAGTCCGCCCACCAGGATGCCGATGAACAAAGAGCTGTATACCTCCTTGGTGATCAGCGCCAGGGCAATGGCGATGATGGGAGGCAGCAGGGACCAGAAGCTGTTGTAGAACTGACTGGGGGACTCCACGTAGCCCGTGCCCCCGCAGGTGGCGCAGACGTTGGCGCCGCCGCAGGCCTCGCAGGCCTCGTCCAGTCCATAGCAGGACATACAGATGCCGACGGTGCCGCAGTCCGGGCACTCGATCATCTTGGTGCCGGGCTCCTCCGTCGGATCCGCCGCCGCAGCCATGGTGGTCATGGCGCCGCACAGCAGCATCACGATCACCAGAAGCGGCAGGAAGGATCGCTTCAGATGTTTCATGTTTCTCTCTCCTAAAAAAATGAAGTCATGACGTTGTCATGACTTCATACGGCATCCTGTTCGTATGGAACCACGACAGCGCTCCGCCCCGAAGGACGACAGTCCGCGGGATATTCTCCCACGGCCCGGCCGCAGCACCCGCAGGCCCGGGAACTGTGACCTCGGCGCAGGCCCCTTTTCCGCCCTCCCAGGCCGGTTTTCCGGAAGGCGGTACTCTTGACATGCGCACCTCTATCATGCTGCCGGCAACTGCCGGCTCCTACATTATATAAAGAATTTTAGAAAAGTCAACGTTTTTTCCCTATTTCCGGGAAAAAGCGCGCCTCAACGGGCGCGCTTTCCTGGATTGGGATCAATACCGGCCCAGAGAGGCGGCGGTATCGGCGTTGGCCGTCTGGCCGAACTGGAAATCATTCCCAGGCAGGACGGCGTTGAGGACGATGCCGGCGATGGCGGCGATGGCAAGACCCGTCAGGGTGACGGAAGCGCCGCCCACCTGGAAGGTGAGGCCGCCGGTGAATCCCAGACCGCACACCAGGATCACCGCGGCGATGATGAGGTTGCGGGAGTTGGTGAAGTCCACCTGGTTTTCCACCACGTTGCGCACGCCGATGGCGGAGATCATACCGTAGAGGATGAAGCTCACGCCGCCGATGATGGCGGTGGGGATGGAGTTGACGAAGGCGGCGAACTTGGGGCTGAAGGACAGGATCACCGCGTACAGGGCCGCCAGCCGGATCACCCGGGGATCGTGGACCCGGGAGAGCACCAGCACGCCGGTGTTCTCGCCGTAGGTGGTGTTGGCGGGGCCGCCGAAGAGGCCCGCCAGGGAGGTGGCGATGCCGTCGCCCACCAGGGTGCGGTGGAGGCCGGGATCCTCAATGAAGTTCTCGCCCACGGTGGCGGAGATGGCGGACATGTCGCCGATGTGCTCCATCATGGAGGCGATGGCGATGGGGGCCATCACCAGAATGGCGGAGACATCGAACTTGGCCACGCTGCCGCCGAAATCCGTGATGAAGGGCTGGAAGCCCAGGAAGGAGGCCTCCGCCATGGCGGTGAAGTCCAGCATGGGGCCGGTGGCGCCGGTGGCGGCGTCGGTGATCACCGTGGCGCCCATGGCATTGGCCGCCACGGCCACCAGGTAGGACCCCACCACGCCCAGCAGGATGGGGATGATCTTGATCATGCCCCTGCCCCAGATGTTGGCCACGATGATGATGGCCATGGCCACCAGAGCCAGCCACCAGCAGGTGGAGGCGTTGGACACGGCGGAGGGTGCCAGGTTCAATCCGATGAGGATGATGATGGGCCCGGTGACCACCGGGGGCAGGAAGTGCATCACCTTATGCACGCCCACCAGCTTGATGATACCGGCCAGCACCACATACAAAAGGCCGGCCACCACGATGCCGCCGCAGGCGTACTGCAGCTTCTCCGCGCCGTCCATGGCGGCATAGATTCCGCCGTCCATGGCGCTCATGGCCTGGAAGCCGCCCAGGAAGGCGAAGGAGGAGCCCAGGAAGGCGGGCACCTTCAGCCTGGTGCAGAGGTGGAAGAACAACGTACCGATGCCGGCGAAAAACAGCGTGGTCTGGATGTTCAAAGGCAGACCGTAGGTGTTCACCAGGATGGGCACCAGCACCGTGGCGCCGAACATGGCGAACATATGCTGCAGTCCCAGCACCAGCATCTTGGGCACGCCCAGAGTCCGGGCGTCCCGGATGGGCTGAGCGGATGTCGTCTCTTTCATATGATATCTCCTCTCCGTAGTGCCCGCAATGGGGCAAAAAAAATACCGGCTCCCATGCCGGCGTCAGGAAAAATAGGAAAAGAGGACCGTCCGCCCGTTTCTCATCATCCGCAGCATGCCGGTTCCCCCTCTCGTTATTTTGCCCTATTATACAGAATGGTCTCGTGCTTTGCAAGGCAGGTTTTCCACAATGGACGCCAAAAATCGCCTCCCTTTTTTGTGAAAACCGTCAATTTTCCGTTTCTGTTTTCACCAGGGCTTCCAGCTGAGACTCACCGTACACAGCCACGCCCCGCTCCCGCAGCAGCGCCGCCGTGACCCCGTCCCCCGCCGTGAGAGTGGCGGAAAACGTGCCGTCGTACACCGCTCCGCAGCCGCAGGAGGGACTGCGCTCCTTCAGCACCGCCGCGGTGCAGCCCAAAGCCGCACAAAGCCGCCACGCCTCCTCCGCCCCCCGGCGGTACTGCTCCGTGACGTCGGCCCCCGCCGCCGTCACCACCCGGTCTCCCCGCCGCTCCGCAGGGGGGCGGGGCGTGGGCAGCCCTCCCAGCTGCTCGGGGCACACCGGCACCAGCGCATGCCGCGCCGCCAGCGCCGGGATCAGGGGATGGGACTTGGACGCCCCGTCGTACCGGCAGCGGCACCCCAGAAGACAGGCAGAGATCAGAATGCGCATCCCCTCACCTGCCCTGCATGGCCTGCCGCTCCCGCAGCAGCTCCGCGTGCAGCCGGATGGGCGTCCAGCTGCGGTTGTGGGGCGTCAGCACCGCCTTCAGACAGTCCGGCCCCGCCCCCGCCCGGGCCAGGGCGGGCAGCAGCTCCTCCAGCTTCCGGTCCAGGCCGCACAGCACCACCATCCGTCCCCCCAGGGGGCCGCCGGCATAGGGCAGTCCGGGGGTCTCCTCGGCATCCATCCCCGCCAGCACCGCCAGGGGCTTGTTGTAGTCTCCCCGGGCCACGGGGATCACCTCTCCGCCCAGAGGCCCTACCGCAGCCTCCAGCGCCAGAATGGTCAGCAGCGAATCAAAACCGAACAGCAGTACGGTCCCGCTCATGGCAACTCCTCCGATCCAATGGTACGCGGGCCGCACCGGCCCGCGGGGTCCGCTCCCTCAGTCCAGGGCCAGGGGACGACCGTCCAGAACGGCCTCCGCCAGCGCCTCTCCCCGGTCGCGCAGCTTCAGTGAAAAAAAGGGCGCGTCCCGCTCCAGCAGGTCCAGAAAGATCTTGTCCCCCGCCCACATGGGCAGCGCCCGCAATTCCCGCTTTCCGATCCAGGCCAGCTCGCCCTCGTCGCAGGGGTGGGGCGTGCCGGTCCAGGCGGCGGCGGTGAAGAGGTGCATGTACTCCGTGGGCCACCGATCGGACACGAAGGTCACCAGTCCCCGGTAGCGGTACTCCGTCAGCGTCAGGCCCGTCTCCTCCCAGGTCTCCCGCAGGAGGCAGTCCTCGG
>CALWXI010000193.1 GCA_944385455.1 uncultured Oscillospiraceae bacterium
AGATCATGGACAAGTACGGCGCCGATCTGCTGCGTCTCTGGGCCGCCAGCGCGGACTACCATGCGGATGTCCGCTGCTCCGACGCCATTTTCAAGCAGCTGAGCCAGAACTATCTGAAGTTCCGCAACACCGCCCGGTACTGCCTGGGGAACCTGGACGGCTTCGACGCCGACCATCTGGTGCCCCCGGCGGAAATGGAGGAGCTGGACCGCTGGGCCGTCACCCGTCTCAACGCCCTCATCGAAAAGTGCTTCCAGGCCTATGACGACTACGAGTTCCTGGCGGTGACCCATGCGGTGAACGACTTCTGTGTGGTGGAGATGTCCAACTTCTATCTGGATATCATCAAGGACCGGCTTTACTGCGAGGAGAAGGACGGCCGCCTGCGCCGCAGCGCCCAGACCGCTCTGTTCCTGATCCTGGACACCATGACCAAGATCATGGCCCCCATCCTGGCCTATACCTGCGACGAGATCTGGCAGGCCATGCCCCACCGCAGCGGCGACGATCCCCGCAACGTGGTGTTCAACGAGATGAACCAGCCCTTCCAGGAGTACGACCTGGGAGCCATGGTGTCCTGGAGCATGCTGATCCAGCTGCGCAGCGGCGTCAACGCCGCCCTGGAGGCTGCCCGGAACGAAAAGAAGATCGGCAAGGCCCTGGAGGCCCGGATTACTCTGGTGAAGGATCGGGATTACAAGGCTGACATGCTCAAGGAGCTGCAGGAGAAGTTCCAGGACCAGTGGGCGGATCTGTTCATTGTTTCTGATGTGACGGTGTCCGACGATCCCGCCCTGTATGCCCAGGGCGCCGAGACGCCCATCGCCGGCGTGCGGGTAGTGGTCTCTCCGGCGGAGGGCGCCAAGTGCGAGCGGTGCTGGAAGCAGTCCCCCGCCGTGGGCGCCGACGCGGCCCATCCCACCCTGTGCCCCCGCTGCGCCGCGGTGGTGGCCAAGCTGCCCCAGTTCTGAGGCGGCGCTGTCCGCAATGAAAGGAGGAGAGGCTCTGCCTCTCCTCTTCTTTTGGACAGCGCCTGACCTGATAAAATTTTATAAAACTGGGGATTTATCTCGGATCAGATATGGAGTATCGTGTGAGGCAATCTGATTTGCGCTGGAGGGAATCCGTATGAAACAGACCTGGACCACACAAAAGCTGGTGTATATCGCGGTGCTGGCGGCGCTGGTGTGTGTGGTGACCTTTTTCCGCTTTCCCCTTTTGGGGTCCAAGGTGCACTTCGCCAACGCCATGTGCCTGCTCAGCGGCCTGCTGATGGGCCCCTTTGCCGGCGGATTGGCGGCGGGCTTCGGCTCTGCGCTGTATGACGCCCTCTTCGGCGGGTACGACCTCATCAACTGCGCCGTGACCTTCGTATCCAAATTCGCCATGGCCTGGGTATGCGCCCGGATCGCCTTTGCCGGCGGCCGGGAGGCCGGGCATCACGGCTGGAACGTGTGCGCCTGCGTGGCGGGGGCGCTGACGTATGTGGCGCTGTACATGGCCAAAACCTTCGTGTTTCAGATGTACGTTTACGGCTACCCCATGGAGACGGCGGTGGTCACCATGGGCAGCAAGCTGCCCGCCTCCGTCCTCAACGCCGCGGCGGCCATGATCGCCGCCCCCGTGCTCCACACCGCCCTGCGCCCGGCCCTGAAGCGGGCGGGACAGCTGGAGAAAATGCATCCGTAAACCGGAAAGCGCCCGGAGAACTCTCCGGGCGTTTTGTTTGTTGCAATTCCCGGCGGAAGTGTGTAAACTGGTCAGGTAATCTGGAGTTGAGGAGAACGCCCATGTTATATGCCATTTTTACCGCCCTGGCCCTGGGTCTGCTGGGTCTGGATCAGTGGCTCAAGGCCCTCGTCACCGCCCGGCTGGCCCTGGGAGAGTCCATGCCGCTGCTGCCCGGGGTGGTGGAGCTGATGCTGGTCCACAACTACGGCGCCGCGTGGTCCAGCTTTTCCGGCCAGCGGTGGCTGCTGGTGGCTGTCACCGGGGCCATCGTGCTGGCGGTGGCGGTGCTGCTGGCCCGGCGGGTGATGCGCCACCCCCTGGGAGATGCGGCCGGCTTCCTGATTCTCTCCGGCGGCGTGGGGAATATCGTGGACCGGGTGCGGCTGGGGTATGTGGTGGACATGTTCCACCTGGAATTCTGGCCCACCTACCCGGTATTCAACGTGGCGGATATCTGCATCGTCTGCGGGGCGGTGCTGGGGGCCGTCTATTATCTGTGGCTTCATGAGCCCCGAAAGAAGAGGTGACCATGGAGATCCGAACACTGCAGGCCCTCCCGGAGGATGCCGGGGAGCGGCTGGACGCCTTTCTGGCCCGGCGGCTGGAGAATGTAACCCGCTCCGCCGCCGCACGGCTGTGTCAGGACGGACAGGTGGTCTCCGGCGGAAAACCGCTGGCCAAGAATGCCCGCCTCACCGGCGGGGAGACCATCCAGGTGACGCTGCCGGACCCGGAGGCGTCGGAGGCGGTGCCCCAGAATATCCCTCTGGATGTGGTCTATGAGGATGCGGATGTCATTGTGGTGAACAAGCCCAAGGGGCTGGTGGTCCATCCCGCCCCCGGCCATCCCGACGGCACGCTGGTCAACGCCCTGCTCTATCACTGCGGGGACTCTCTCTCCGGCATCGGCGGAGAGC
This sequence comes from uncultured Oscillospiraceae bacterium, assembly GCA_944385455.1. Lineage (GTDB taxonomy): Bacteria > Bacillota > Clostridia > Oscillospirales > Oscillospiraceae > Oscillibacter. The sequence goes on from CALWXI010000193.1 coordinate 2,649, forward strand.
TGCGGCCGGGCATTGTCCACCGCATCGACCGGGATACCTCCGGCCTCATCATCGCGGCCAAAAACGATGATGCCCACCAGAAGCTCTCTGCCCAGCTCCAGGACCACACCCTGGCTCGGACCTATGCCTGCATCGTGGTGGGAAACCTTCGCCAGGACAGCGGCACTGTGGACGCACCCATCGGCCGCAGTCCCGGAGACCGGAAGAAGATGGCGGTGGTGCCGGACGGCCGCCGGGCCGTCACCCATTGGGAGGTGGTGGCCCGCTATGGCGGTCACACCCTGGTGCGCTGCCGCCTGGAAACAGGGCGCACCCACCAGATCCGGGTCCACATGGCCTACATCGGCCACCCCATCCTGGGGGACACGGTGTACGGCGCCAAAAAGGCGGTGCCCGGCCTCCAGGGCCAGTGCCTCCATGCTGTGGGCCTGCGGTTCCTCCATCCCCGCACAGGGGAGCTGGTGGAGCTGCACTGTCCCCTGCCGGAGTCCTTCCTCCGTCAGCTGGAAAAGCTGGAGGCCCGCAGCTGAGATTGCGCGAAAACGGTTACGTTGGGCAGGAGCCCCCGGATGTCCGGGGGCTCCCGTTCATTTTTTTGAAACAATTTTGTAATGTATTTGATACACTTGTGCCATTATGCACAAAAAGAAAACGATTACTCACAACATTTATGAGGAAAGCGGACGTTGACGCCGGACGGGGAGACTGTTAGAATATTAACGAACCCGAGAGGGGCAAATCAAATATGCTGTAAGGAGGAAACGAGCATTATGGTAAGTGAGATCAACATCAAGGATAAGGCCCAGGTGGAGAAGATCAACCAGTTGGCCTGCGAGACGCCGTATGAGGTTTGGCTGAGCACCGACACGCTGATGCTGGATGCCCGTTCTCTGCTGGGGCTGTTTGCGCTGGTGGGGAAAAAGGCCCACGTCATCGCGGAAGACAATGTCAACCCCAAGAAGTTTGCCAAGCTGGTCGCCAAGATGGAGGCCTGAGCGAAAGGCGGCGCAAAGGCGCCGCCTGCTTTTTTGCCCTGCCTGTCCGGCAGGGCTTTTTTTCTTGTGTTTTCAGGGGCCGTATGCTACAATTATGCGGTTAAAGTATCAAAAATCGGAGGTTGCCGACTTGGAACGGAAAGACGTGCTGGTCCCGGAGGCGGAGCTTGCCCGCCAGCGGGAGTTTGAAGAGAATATCAAGGCCCTGTTTGCCGGCCGCGGCATCCGCCCCACGGCCTGCGTGGATACTTTCGGGTGCCAGCAGAACGCGGCGGACGGCCAGACCCTGATGGGCATGCTGGAGCAGATGGGTTTCACCCTCACGGACAGCACCGACGCGGACGTGGTGATTCTGAACACCTGTGCCGTGCGGGAGCATGCCGAGCAGCGGGTGTTCGGCAATCTGGGGATGCTGACCCACGTCAAGCAGGGGCATCCCGGCCAGGTGCTGGCGCTGTGCGGCTGCATGGCCCAGGAGCCCCGGGTGAGCAAGCGGATCCGGGAGTCCTACCGGCATGTGGACCTGGTGTTCGGGCCCCACGCCCTGTGGCGGTTCCCGGAGCTTTTGTGGCAGGT
>CALWXI010000194.1 GCA_944385455.1 uncultured Oscillospiraceae bacterium
GCCGTGTTCGCCCAGCGCATCGGCCTCGTCTCCCGGAGCTATTCCGGCCCTCTGACCCAGGCGGACCTCTTTGAGACGGCGGTGGACGCCCTGCGCTTCACCCGCCCCGACGGCGTCACCGTGGCGGAGCACCTGGTCTCCCGGGGCGTGTGCAGCCAGGCGGCCCTGCGGGCCGTGGGCGTGGTCTCCGAGACCCTCACCGCCCGGCAGGCGGCCGACCGGCACATGGCCGCCGTGGCCGCCCTCCGGGGCAGCAAAACCCAGGAGGAGGTGGATCTGAACGTCTCCACCGTCACCGGCTCCGCCTTCTTCATCGACCCCAGCGGCATCGCCCTGACCAACTACCACACCATCCAGAACTGCATCCAGGCCACGCTGACGCTGTGCACCGGGGAGACCTATCCCATCGCCTCCGTCCTCTGGTATGACGCGGCCATGGACCTGGCGGTGGTGAAGGTGTCCCCCACCGCCGCGGACGGCACCACCGCCTCCGCCTTCGCGTATCTGGAGCTGGCGGGCACCGCCGACATCCGGGCCGGGGACACGGTGTACGCCCTGGGCAACCCCCTGGGGGAGGGCCTGGCCGTCAGCGCCGGCGTCATCAGCGCCACCGCCCGGGTGCTGGACAGCTACTCCCAGCCCTGCGTCATGTCCACCGCCGACATCTCCGAGGGCAGCAGCGGCGGCGCCCTGCTCAACGAATACGGCCGCGTCATCGCCGTCACCTCCGGCGCCTACACCTACGGCAACGCCATGTTCCTGGCGGTGCCGGTGGACCCCGTCATGACCCTGGACCTGCCGGACAGCGGCCCCACTCTGGCGCAGGTGAAGGCCGCCCAGTCCGCGGCCTGACCGTCATACATCACAAAGCCCCCCGCGCCTATCCGGCGCGGGGGGCTTTTCCTCTTTTCAGTGGGTCAGGAGCCACCGCTCCAGCTCCGCCGCGTCGGACACCACCGCCGCGGCCCCGGCCTCCGCCAGCTCTCCCGGCCGGGCGTAGCCGAAAAACTCCACGCCGACGCAGGGCAGGCCGCAGGCGGCGGCGCCCTCCACGTCGTACTTCCGGTCCCCCACCATCACCACGCCGGAAAGGTCCGTCTTTCCCAGGCGGCGCAGGCACTCCCGGATCACGTCCTCCTTCTGCCAGTCCCCCGCCGGGGGGCTGCCGGTGATGACGTCCAGAGACGGGGTGAAGCCGTACTTCTCACAGATCAAAAGGCACATGGGCTCCGGCTTGGAGGAGGCCAGGGCCAGGGTGTACCCCCGGGCCTTCAGCCGGGCGCACAGCTCCGGCATCCCCGGCGCGGCGGCGTTTTCAAACTTCCCCCGGACGGCGTACCGCTCCCGGAAATACGCCACCCCCCGCTCCGCCGTGGGGCGGTCGAAGCCGCAGAAGTTCCGGAAGGAGTCCTGCAGCGGCGGGCCGATGAACCGCAGCAGCGTGTCCTCCGGCGGCACCGGCTCCCCCAGCTTCTCAAAGGCGTAGCGCAGGCAGTTGAAGATCCCCTCCTTGGAGTCCGTCAGCGTGCCGTCCAGATCGAATAGAATCGTACGATACATGCATCTCTCCCCTTTACGGGGGAGATTGTATCATCCTTTCCGCCCCGGCGCAAGAGGCGGTTTTCCCGGCGGCGTCAGGCCTGCTCCCGTCCGCCCTCCGCCGCCGTCCTTTCGATCCGTGCCACCAGCTCGCTGGGCCGCATGTCCAGCGCCAGGGCCAGACGCCAGATGGTCTCGAAATTGGCCTGCTTGGTGCCGTTTTCGATCATGGTCAGATGGGTGCGGGCGATGCCCGCCAGCCCGCTGAGGACGTCCTGAGAAAGCCCCCGCTCCTTCCGCAGGGTCCGGATCGTCCGCCCGACGTCGCCGTTGTGGAACTGCACGGCACCACCCCCCTTTCCCGTTTCCTATAGTGTAGTGGAAAATCGGGAATAAAATGTCTATGATAGCAGACATTCAGCAGGGCTTGTGTTATCCTGAACGGGAGACACCTGGGGCACAGGCGGAAAGGGGGGCGAACGATGGCACATCCCAGGCGGCGCGGCGGCCTGCTGCGCCGGGCCTTCACCGTGTGCTTCACCTGCACCGGCGGCGGGCGGTACCGGGTGGACCTGTGCCGGGTGGGGTGAGGGGCGCCGGGACGAGGCCCGCCCCGGCGGGAAAAAGGCCCCCGGTCCGTCGGACCGGGGGCCTCATGCTCGATGGAAGCTTTCCGCTTAGAAGTAACGCTTCAGCGCGTCCGGACATGTCCGAACGCGCATGCATTCCGCTGCTCGTCCTTTCCCATGCAAACCCGCTGCGCTGGGCTTTGCATGGAGGCGTGGCAGGCGCAGCGAAAGAGCGCCCCGGTCCTGTGGACCGGGGCGCTTGTTTCTCTTTTGAAAATCAGCCGAAGTAGCGCTTCAGCAGGCCCTCGAAGGCCTTGCCGTGGCGGGCCTCGTCGCGGGCCATCTCATGCACGGTGTCGTGGATGGCGTCCAGGTTGTACTGCTTGGCCAGCTTGGCCAGCTCGAA
>CALWXI010000195.1 GCA_944385455.1 uncultured Oscillospiraceae bacterium
ATTTGCAATGGCAGGCATCGCGGGGGCTTATCCCAGCCGGGCGGGGGAGCCGTCCTCGTACAGCGCCCGCTCCGTCACCACCCAGGGGACGGGGTAGTCGTGGGGCTCCAGGGGGATTTCCTGGCGCAGCAGTTCCTCCCGGCACAGCAGCACCGCGCCGCTGCGGTAGCGGGCCAAAAAGCGGTCGTAGTACCCGCCGCCGCGGCCCAGGCGCTGGCCCAGGCGATTGCAGGCAACGCAGGGCAGCACGGCGAAGTCTGTTTCGTCCGGGGACAGAAGGGGGGCATCGTCCGGCGGCGCCGGGATGCCGTAGGCCCCGGGCCGCAGCTCCGAGAGGGCGGTGATCTGCCGCAGCTCCATCTGGCCCGGTGTGGTGCACAGCGGCACGCACAGCCGCTTCCCGGCATCCAGGGCATCGGCCAGGATGGGGCGGGTGTCGATCTCCCAATCAGTGCCCACGAAGCAGAACACGGTGCCTGCCGCCTGGTATTCCGGCAGGGCCAGCACCCGGGCGGCGATGGCCGCGTCGCTGCGGCTGCGGTAGCCGGGGGCAAGGGTCCGGGCCTGCCGGAGCATCGCCGCCCGCAGGCGGTGCTTTTCCGCTTGTCTCGTCATGGAAGGGGTTCCTCCTGGTCATCATGATCGGCCCGGGCCGCGCCGAAGGCGATGGCGCCGCTGCCGTATTTTCCCCGGATGCGGTCCATGGCCGCCTCCAGCTGTTCCTGCCGTTCCCGCCGGGGGGCCGGGTCGGCGAACAGGTCCTCCTGCTGGTAGGCCTCCCCCTCCGGTACCAGATGGATGGCAGTGACGGTGAGGGCCCGGATGGGGGACGGCGGCGTCCACAGCTGGTCCGCCAGCTCCATGGCTGTCCCGGACAGCTCCCGGATGAGATGGGTGGGAGCGGGGAGCTGGCGCTGGCGGGACCGGTCCCGGAAGTCGGGTGTCCGCACCGTCACCTGGATGCCTCCGGCGTAGAGTCCCGCGTGGCGCAGCCGGGTGGCCACAGAGTCCGAGAGCACCGCCAGGGCGTCATGGACCTGACGGCGGGCGGTGAGGTTCTGGGGGAAAGTGGTGCCGTTGCCCACGGACTTCACCGGCTCGGCGTCGAAGCGGGAGCGCACCGGGTCCGTGTCCAGGCCGTTGGCGTAGTCGTGGAGCTGGACTCCCAGCTTGCCCATCAGCGTCTCCAGGGTGGAGCGGCGGCAGGAGGCCAGCTGGCCGATGGTGTCGATGCCGTACTGGTGCAGAAGCTTCCGGGCGGCGCCGCCCACGTATAAGAGGTCCCACACCGGCAGGGGCCAGACGATCCGCCGCCAGTTTTCCCGGGAAATAACGGTGGTGGCGTCTGGCTTTTTGTAGTCGCTGCCCAGCTTGGCGAAGACCTTGTTGAAGGACACCCCCACCGACAGAGAGAGCCCCAGCTCCCGGCGGATCCGCGCACGCAGCGTGTCCGCCAGCTGCCGGGGGTCGCCGCCGAAGAGGTGGAGGGTGCCGGTGACATCCAGCCAGCTCTCGTCGATGCCGAAGGGTTCCACCAGGTCCGTGTACTGGTCGTAAACGGCGTTGACCTTCCGGGAGTATTCCCGGTAGAGGGCGTGGTGGGGGGGCAGCAGCACCAGATCCGGACACTTTTTCCGGGCCTGCCAGATGGTCTCCGCCGTCTGGACGCCGCAGCGCTTGGCCGGCTCGTTCTTGGCCAGGATGATGCCGTGGCGGGAGGCGGGGTCGCCGCACACCGCCGTGGGGACCTTGGCGAGATCCGGACGGCTGAGAAGCTCCACCGAGGCATAGAAGCAGTTGAGGTCGCAATGGAGGATGACGCGGTCCAAGGTCCCGCCCCCTTTCTGAAACTCCTTCCATGATAGCACATCTGTTCGCATTTGCAAAGAAAAAACGCGGCGTGCTTTGAGCACGCCGCGTGGAGGGACCGTTACAGGATGCCCATCAGCACCAGAGCGATGGTGACGAAGGTGGCCAGCAGGGCCAGGGAGAAGAGCAGGAATCCCGCGCCCAGCTTCCGGGTCTGGGTGCCGGTCTGGGACTCCGGCACCAGCCGGGCTTTGCGCAGGGCGGTGACCACGGGCTTGTAGAGCACCAGGATCAGCGCCATGTTGAGGCCGCCCTTGACCACGTTGAAGGGCAGGAACACGGTGGGCAGCATGGCGGCCACCGTGGCCCGGGGCAGGCCCTGGTAGATGGGGGTGATGAGGTAGTTCCAAAGCAGCATCACGGCGGTGAGGGCCGCCACGCCCAGGGCCAGTCCGATGACCGCGCCCTTCTTGGTGTGCAGCTTCCTATAGACAAAGGCGGCGGTGCAGCAGAAGGAGGCGGTGGCCAGCACGTTCATGATAAAGCCGATGGGACCGGTGTCGCTGGCGAAAAACATCTCCAGCAGAGGCACCACGATGGAGACGGCGGCCGCCGCCAAGGGCCCGAAAAGAAAGCCGCCGATGCAGATGACCGTGTCCTTCACATCCAGCTGCAGAAAGCCGTACACCTGAGGCAGCAGCTTGCTCAGCAGCATCACCACATAGGCGATGGCAGAGAGCATGGCCATGGAGGCCAGGGTGCGGACATTGCTCCGGGGACGGGTTACGGGGATCGCGTTCACCATGGGATCAGACATAAAAATACACTCCTTTGACAGCTTTTGAACACCCTGGATACTTTGACTTCTCCAAGGTGAACCAGCAACAAAGGAGCGCAGCAAGCTGCGCGGCCATGCCGCATTCATCTTCTTCCATCCAGACTGTAACTGTTGGTCCCGGAGTTTCGCCGGGTCAGCGCCTGCCATACGGCAGGCGGTCGCGGACTGTACCGCCAGTGGGGACTTCCACCCCGCCCTGAAGACAAAGATTCAGTTGTGTTCTGCTGACAGTATACGATGGATGGAGGAAAAAAGCAAGCCCCAATTTTCGGCTTTACAATCACAAACAAATGTTCTATACTGAAAAATGACAAAGAGAGGAGGGAAAGCCGTGGCCGCCAGACAGGAAAGCTGCTGCTTCACCGGGCACCGGCCCGGGAAGCTGCCCTGGGGAATGGATGAACAGGACGGGCGGTGCCTGGCGCTGAAGGTACGGATTGCCGACGCGGTGGAGGCGGCGTACCAGGAGGGCTACCGGCATTTTCTCTGCGGCATGGCCCTGGGGTGCGATCTTTATTTCTGCGAGGCGGTGCTGTCGCTGCGGGACCGCCATCCGGAGGTGACGGTGGAGGCGGCGGTGCCCTGTCCCACGCAGGCCTCCGCCTGGCCGGCGGACCAGAAGGCCCGATACCGGCGGCTGCTGGCTGCCTGCGACGCGGAAACGCTGGTCTCCGCCCGCTATACCTCCAGCTGCATGCAGCGCCGGGACCGCTATATGGTGGACCGCTCCGCCCTGCTCATCGCCGCTTTTGACGGCAGCCCCGGCGGCACCCGGTACACGGTGCAGTATGCCATGGAGCGGGGGCTGGAGATCGTGGATCTTGCCATCCCCGGCACGGATTTTTCTTGTGTTTTCCCGGAATTGGGAATATAATGAAATACGCGATTGATCCTCGGCTTGAAAACCGGAGAAGGAGGACGTATATGACAACAAGTGAGAAAAAACAGCTGATGGCGACGGCCTGCAAGGTGCGGATGGGCGTCATCAAGGGCACCCACGCGGCCAAGGCCGGGCATCCCGGCGGGAGCCTGTCCGCCGCGGACCTGGTGACCTATCTCTACTTCCGGGAGATGCGGGTGGATCCCCAGAATCCCAAGTGGGAGGACCGGGACCGGTTCGTATTGTCCAAGGGCCACACCGTGCCCGGACTGTACGCCGCGCTGGCACAGCGGGGCTTCTTCCCGGAGGAGGATCTGCTGACCCTGCGTCAGATCGGCAGCCACCTCCAGGGCCATCCCAACATGAACCTCACCCCCGGCATCGACATGTCCACCGGATCTCTGGGCCAGGGCGTGTCTGTGGCCGCCGGCATGGCGCTGGCCGCCAGGCACCAGGGCAAGTCCTGCCGGGTGTACACCCTGCTGGGCGACGGCGAGATCCAGGAGGGAGAGGTCTGGGAGGCGCTGATGTTCGCCCACCACTACAAGCTGGACAACCTCTGCGTCATCATCGACAACAACGGGCTGCAGATCGACGGCGCCGTGGCGGATGTCATGAGCCCCTATCCCATTCCGGACAAGCTCCGGGCCTTCGGGTTCGAGGTGGCGGAGATCGACGGCCATGACTTCGACCAGATGGAGACCGCCTTTGCCAAGGCCAGGGCCACCCATGGCGTGCCCTTCGCCATCGTCATGAAGACCACCAAGGGCAAGGGTGTGAGCTTCATGGAAAACCAGGCGGGCTGGCACGGCAAGGCCCCCAACGACGAGGAATACGAGATCGCCATGAAAGAGCTTTCCGCTCAGCTGGCAGAAGTGGAGGGGATGTAACATGGCTGACGTGAAGAAGATCGCCACCCGGGACAGCTACGGCAACGCGCTCAAGGAGCTGGGCGCCAAGTACGAGGATCTGGTGGTGTTTGACGCCGACCTGGCCGGTGCCACCAAGACCGGCGTATTCAAAAAGGCGTTCCCCGGCCGCCACTTTGACTGCGGCATCGCCGAGGGGAATATGATGGCCGTGGCCGCCGGCGCGGCAGCCATGGGGCTGGTGCTCTTTGCCTCCACCTTCGCCATGTTCGCCGCCGGGCGGGCCTTTGAGCAGGTGCGCAACTCCATCGGCTATCCCCACCTGAATGTGAAGATCGGCGCCACCCACGGCGGCATCTCCGTGGGCGAGGACGGCGCGTCCCACCAGTGCTGCGAGGACTTTGCCCTGATGCGCTCCATCCCCGGCATGGTGGTGATGTCTCCCTCCGATGACGTGGAGGCCCGGGCCATGGTGGAGGCCGCCTACAAATATGTGGGCCCTGTGTACATGCGCTTCGGCCGGGCTGGCGTGCCGGTGTTCCACAATGAGGAGACCTTCTCCTTTGAGATCGGCAAGGGCGAGGTGCTCCAGGACGGCACCGACGTGGCCGTCATTGCCAACGGTCTCATGGTGGCGGAGGCCATGGAGGCCGGCAAGGCCCTCTCCGAGGCCGGAATTTCCGCCCGGATCATCAACATGGCCACCATCAAGCCCCTGGATGAGGAGCTGGTGCTCAAGGCCGCGCGGGAGTGCGGCAAGGTCATCACCTGCGAGGAGCACAACATCCTGGGCGGCTTGGGTGAGGCTGTGTGCGGCCTGCTCAGCGAGAAGTGCCCAACCCCCGTGCGCCGTATCGGCGTCAACGACGAGTTCGGCCATTCCGGCCCCGCCGGCGCTCTGCTCAAGCAGTTCGGACTCAGCGCGGAGCACATCGTCTCCGTGGCCAGGGAGCTGTGCGGCAAGTAAGCCTGTGTGTCAGAAGGACCGCTGCCGAAAGGCAGCGGTCCTTTTATTGTTTGCGCCGGTCAGATGGAGGAGACATGAGAAACAGAGTCCGGCCCCGGCAGCTGCTCCATCTGCCGCAGTACCCGCAGCTGGATGGGGATGGCGCACGCCAGCGTCAGCGCGTCGGAGACGGACTGGGCGATCTGGATGCCCAGGACCCCCAGGGCGGCGGAGAGAATCCACACCAGCGGAATGAAGAACACGCCCTGCCGGGCCATGGCCACAAAGGTGGCGGGGACAGTGCGGCCGATGGTCTGGAGCATCATGTTGCTCATGACGATCCAGCTCTGGAAGCACAGCGTGGCGCACTGGAACCGCAGGGCCGCGGCGCCGCAGGCGATGACGTCTGGATCGTCCCGAAACAGCGCCACCAGGTTCGGCGCCGCCGCGATGCCCAGCACGCCCACGGCCAGCAGGAAGATGGCCGAGGACTTCACGCAGAACCAGAAGCCCTCCTTCACCCGGTGATAGAGCCGGGCGCCGTAGTTGAAGCCGCACACCGGCTGGAAGCCCTGGCCGAAGCCGATCATGGCGGAGGCGCCGAACATGGTGATCCGCTGCACCACGCCCATGGCGGCGATGACAGCATCGCCGTAAGGACCGGCGGCGTGGTTGAGGCAGATGGTGGCCACGCTGGCCAGACCCTGCCGGGCCAGGGAGGGCAGACCTCCCCGGATGATCATGCCGTAGTAGAACCAGCTGCGCTGGACCCGGGAGATCCGGATGCGCAGGTTGCCGCCCCGGGCGCAGCCCGCCGCCAGCAGGCAGAAGCTGATGAACTGACTGATGATGGTGGCCCAGGCGGCTCCCGCCACGCCCATGTCAAAAACGAAGATCAAAAGAGGGTCCAGCCCGATGTTCAGGACCGCGCCGCTGGTGATGCCCACCATGGCGTACATGGCGCTGCCCTGGAAGCGCAGCTGGTTGTTCAGCACCAGCGAGGCGGTCATCCACGGCGCGCCCAGGAGGATCACCTGGAGGTAGGCCATGGCATGGGGGAGGATGGTTTCCGTGGAGCCCAGCAGCCGGGCCAGAGGCTCCAGGAAGATCTGGCCCAGGATGCAGATCAGGCCGCCGGCGGCCAGGGCGGCGAAAAAGCCGGTGGCGGCCATGTTGGAGGCCTCCTCGAAATGCTGCTTGCCCAGCTCCCGGGAGATGAAATTGCCGCTGCCGTGGCCGAAGAAAAAACCCACGGCCTGGATGATGGCCATGAGGGAGAACACCACGCCCACGGCGCCGGTGGCGCTGTTGCTTTGCAGCATGCCCACAAAGAAGGTGTCCGCCATGTTGTAGAAGGCGGTGACCAGCATGCTGATGATGCAGGGAAAGGCCAGCTTGCAGATCAGGCGTCCCACCGGCGTTTCCGTCATTTCCCGGAATTTCTGTTCCTGCAGTTCGTCCATGCCGACGCCCCCTTTTGAAAACCTTAACGTATTCTTGATGGCTCCATTATACCACAGGCGTCGAAAAAGAAAAGCATTTTCCGAATGTCGGGACAAGGCGCGCCCGGCTCCGGCGGCGCATAGGATGGGGCGTATCCGGGATGCGCGGACTCCCGGGTGCCATTCTTTCAGAAAAGAGGGATCCGCCTTGCGTATCAACGATGCCTACGAGCATGACTCCATCCTGCCCTGCCGGGAGGACAGCTGCCCGATCAATGGCTGCAATAAAGTGTGTACTCAATGCGTGGATGTCAGCACGCCTCTGGTGCTGACTCCCACCGCCGTGGTGGGGACTGCCACCGTCACCTGCCAGGGGACGCCCACCACCGTCTGCGTTACCGATCCGTCCGGCACCAGCTGCACGGTGACCATGACCCAGCGGGTGTGCGTGTCCGTCCCCATCCGCTACGGCGTGACGCTGACCAGCTCCGAGCCCGCCATTGCCTGCGCCGAGGGCGCCGGTACCGGCGGCAGCTGCGGCTGCTGAAGCGGACCGCCCCTGCCGAATTATACGGCGGGGGCGGTGATTTTTTCCCGAATTGTAGGCAGAATCCTCCTTGCAAGAAACGCCGGAAAACGATATACTATTCTTCATCATACATGTGATTCCAGACGGAAAGGACAGATAGAATGACTGCGTATCCCCAAATGACTGCCCAGGAGCGGAAGGCGGAGTATGCACGCCTGCAGACGGAATTTGAAGCGCTCAAGGCCCAGAACCTGAGCCTGAATATGGCCCGGGGCAAGCCCGGAAAACAGCAGCTGGACATGGTGTCCGACGTGATCTTCAATCTGATGGAAACGCCCGAGGATTTCCTCTCCGGCGGCATCGACGTGCGCAACTACGGCGAGATGTCCGGTTTGCCCGCCGCCAAGGCGCTGTTCGCGGAGATTTTGGGCTGCCGGCCCGAGCAGGTGTTTGTGGGCGGCAACGCCAGCCTGCAGCTGATGTACGACACCATCTCCAAGGCCTATACCCACGGGCTGCTCCACAGCCCCCGGCCCTGGTGCCGGGAGGAGAAGGTGAAATGGCTGTGCCCCGCTCCCGGCTATGACCGTCACTTCCTCATCACCGAGTCCTTCGGCTTTGAGATGATCACCATCCCCATGACCTCCGGCGGACCCGACATGGACGCCGTGGAGGAGGCGGTGAAGGACCCCGCCGTCAAGGGCATCTGGTGCGTGCCCAAGTACTCCAACCCCGACGGCATCATCTACTCCATGGACACCGTCCGCCGCATGGCCTCCCTGAAGCCCGCCGCGCCGGACTTCACCGTGATGTGGGATAACGCCTACTGCGTCCACGAGTTCGAGGGCGAGTATG
>CALWXI010000196.1 GCA_944385455.1 uncultured Oscillospiraceae bacterium
TTACAATTTTATCGGAGAAATTGATCTATCTCCGGAGTACATCAAAACAAACACATGAAACTTAAACACCAGCCCAGCACTACATAAATCGCAATATACATTTATGAATGATTTCACTCATGGAACCGGATATGCTCGGCACCGATGGCTTTCAGGATCTTCTCGTGTGTGTGCCGGAAGGAGTCCGGATCGAACATCCCGCCCGTCTTAGGCGATGGGAACATGTAGGAATTTCCCGGATGCTTTCTGTGCTCCTCCACTAGCAGGTCTACCGCCTGCTGCGAGACCGGCAGGACACGGATGGAATTGTGGATTTTGGGCTGACTCACCACCAGTTCTCCCTTGGTTCGGGTCACCTGCTTTGTGATGGAGATGGTTCGGTTCTCCACGTCCAGATCCGTCCAGAGAAGAGCCAGCAACTCTCCCCGCCGCAGTCCCGTGGTCAGCTCCAGATAGAAGGGCGCCAGCAGTCCCCGCTTGTCCGCTTCCATCAGATAGGGGCGGATCTTCTCTTCCGGCAGGACCTTCATCTCCCGCTTTTCCATCTTTGGAAACTTGCAGCCCCTGGCGGGGTTCGCCAGGATCAGCCGCTCCGCCGCGGCCTGCTCCAGGCAGTTCTTACACCGCAACATGTCGGCGGCCATTTGAATTTTCACATGCAGGAGGCTCCTGATTCGAATCCGGCATTTTACGCTGAAAAGTTCCTGATTCCGCAAGAAATCAGGAACTTTTCTTTACGCTTTGGAATAGTAAATCAGCATGCTCAGCTCCGCGTCCGCCTCACCGGTGCAGCGGTAGGCATGGGGTACGTCCGCCCGGAAGCGGATGGAATCTCCCCTGTCCAGGGAAAAGGACTCTCCGTCCACGGTGATCTCCACCGCGCCGGCAAACACTGTAATATACTCCACCGCCCCACGGAGATGGGGCTGGGCGGAAAGCGCGCCGCCTGAGCGGATCACAATCCGGTATGTCTCGAAAAGCGTCTGCTCATCAAAAGGGAATACCGGATAATTCTGGTAGCGGCCGTCCTCCTCCGTCAGCGGCGTGATCTCCGCCTGCCGCACCACGCACACGGCCCCTGTCCGGGGCTCCATCAACGAGGTGAAGGAGACCTTGTAGCCGTTGGCCATCTTCCAGAGCACTGAAATGGTGGGGTTCACCTCACCCTTTTCAATCTGTGCCAGCATGCTCCGGGACACGCCGGTAGCGGCCGCCGCTGCGTCCAGCGTCAGCTTTTTCTGTTCCCGGATCCGGCGGGCATTTCCCGCAACGACCTGTGTGACGTCCATACTTCCTCCTGTTGACAAAGCATCCATGGGCTGTTATAATATCGAAAAATCCGATATATCGGACTATCAGATCAATATACAAATCGAAAAATCGGAGGCGCATTGCCATGTTTCACTGGGTTTCCTTCCTGACCTACGCTGTGGTCACCGCCGTGACGCCGGGGCCCAATAATCTGATGTCCATGTCCAACGGCAGCCGCTGGGGCTTTCGGGGAGCGCTGCCCTTCAACTTCGGCATCTGGGCGGGCTTTTCCGCGGTGATGGTGCTGTGCACGGTCTTCTGCCAAGTGCTCACGGAGCTGATCCCCCGGATCCGGGTCCCGATGATGGCGGCAGGCGCCGCCTATATGCTGTACCTGGCCTGGGAGACCTGGAAGGGCGGCGAGCTGACGGACAACCACCAGGAAGGCGGATTCCGCTCAGGATTTGCGCTGCAGTTCATCAACCCCAAGATCTATATCTACTGCATCGTCTCCATGGAGACATACATCCTGCCGGCATACGCCGGAGAGATGCTGCCGCTTCTGGGCTTCGCGCTGCTGCTGGCTTTCATCGGCTTTTTCTTCACGCTTTGCTGGTCGGCCTTCGGTTCCGCCTTCCGACGGCTCTTTTCCCACCGGGCAAAGCTGGTCAACGCAGTGATGGCGCTGCTTTTGGTGTACTGCGCAGTTTCGCTGTTCCTGGCCTGACGCCTTACGGCGCGGCATACACCTTCCGTCCAGCGCTCCACACCGCCCGGACGGCCCTCTCCTGACGGCGATAGACACACCGCTCCAACCGCTCCAGCGGCGTCAGCGGGTGGGGCTGGGGCAGCGCGCCGTCGGAGAGAACCAGGGCATGGAGGGGATTTCCGGGGGCAAAGCCCGGAGCGGCGCCGAAATAGGCGGCGCCGGCGGAGGTCCCCAGATACCACCCCTCCGGCACAGTGAGAAATTCCGTCTCCCAGCCGTCCAGAATCCGCCGGGCCTTGGAGGAACGGATGGAGGCAGCCACCACGTCGAACATGCTCAGGTGTCCGCCGCCGGCGATGTCGCTGCCCAGGGCCACGCGGACGCCCTCCCGCAGCATCTGCACCACCGGCGCCACGCCGGAGCAGAGGTTCTGATTGGAGTCGGCGCAGTACACGGCGGTGACTCCCGCATCGTGCATGGCCTGCCGCTCCCGGGCATCGGACCAGACGCAGTGGGCCATGACGGTGCCGGGCTTCCACAAGCCGAATTTGGCATAGCTCTCCCAATACTGGGCGCAGTCGGGATGGAGCCGCCGGACCCACTCCACCTCCGCCTGGTTTTCCGAGAGGTGGGACTGGACAGGCAGATCCCGCTGAAGCGCCAGTTTCCCCAGAAACTCCATCAGCTCATCGGTGCAGGAGGGAGTGAACCGGGGAGTGAGGATGGGACGGATGTACCGAAAGTCCCCGCAGGCGTCCAGCCAGCGCAGGGTCTCCCGTTTGGATTCCTCCGTGGTCTCCTCCAGCAGGCCCGGAGCGCCGTTGCGGTCCATGTTCACCTTGCCCACATAACCGGTGACGCCCGCCCGCTCCAGCTCCTCCATGAGGATCAGCGTGGCGTCGGTATGGAGGGAGGAAAACATGCACACCCGGGTCGTGCCGTTTTCAATCAGCTCCCGGGCAAGGCGCCGGTAAACCTCCCGGGCATAGCCGGGGTCGGCGAACCGGGCCTCCGTTGGGAAGGCATAGGCGTTCAGCCAGTCCAGCAGGGGGAGGTCCATACCGGTACCCAGCATGGGATACTGGGGAGCGTGAAGGTGCAGATCGGCGAAGGACTGGAGAATCAGATCCTGTCCGAAGTCCTCCACCGGCGCGCCGGCATACTGCTCCGGCAGCGCGGGGAATACGCCGGTGATAACACCGTCCTCCGCCGCCAGATAGCCGCCCTCCGTGACCTCCGGTCTTCGGGGATCGGCGGCGGAAACAATCGTGCCTTTGAGAATCGTCAGAGTCATGGGATCACCTCAGTTTCCATCCAGTGCAAGTTCTCTGCAAAGGGGGCGGACGGCGCGGGCCGTCCGTCCCCTTTGATGATAGCATGCCGCCGGGGTGAACGCAAGCCCCGGCACCCTCCGCCCCCGCGGTGCTTATACTGGCATACGGGCGCCCTGTGCCCGAATCTTGGAAAAGGCGTTGATCGCGATGCTGCAAGCAGTTGGTTTGGCGGCACTGGGGACGGGGTTCACCTTTCTGATGACCACCCTGGGCGCCGCCGTGGTATTTTGTTTTTCCGGGGAACCGCAGCCCCGGTTTCAGCGGGCCATGCTGGGGTTTGCCGCCGGGGTGATGACGGCGGCTTCGGTGTGGAGCCTGCTGCTGCCCGCCATCGAGCGGGCGGAGGCAGCGGGATATTTTCCCGGCTGGCTGCCTCCGGCGGCGGGAATGCTGGCGGGCACGGTGTTTCTGGCGGCACTGGACGCTCTGGCACAGCGCCTCATGGGCCGCGGCCTCTCTCCGCTGCGGCGGCGCAATGTTCTTTTGATGACCGCCATCACCCTGCACAACATCCCTGAGGGCATGGCGGTTGGCCTGGCCTTTGCCCTGGCCGCCTCCGGTGAGGGCACGGCCGGCGCGGCGGCGCTGGCACTGGGCATCGGAATGCAGAACTTCCCCGAGGGAGGCGCCGTTGCCCTGCCGCTGTGCCAGCAGGGCCACAGCCGTCTGAGCGCCTTCGGCGGCGGAATGCTCTCCGGAGCGGTGGAGCCGCTGTTTGGGGTGCTGGCAGTGCTGACGGCCGCTTGGGCCGCGCCGGCCATGCCCTGGCTTTTGAGCTTTGCCGCCGGAGCCATGCTGTACGTAGTGGTGGAAGAACTGGTGCCCCAGGCCCACAGCCGGGCAGGGACCTGCGGGTTTGTGGGTGGCTTTCTGGTGATGATGGTGCTGGACGTGGCGCTGGGCTGAATGCGCATGTTCAGAAAAGCGCCGCTTCCCTGTCATGAGGGAAGCGGCGCTTCGTGAATCGGGAGCTTCAGGCCTCCGGCGTCCGCAGGCCCAGGATCACCAGTGTGGCGGCACCGTCCCGGGTAGCGGTGCTGGTGTTGACGTTCAGCGTCAGCACCGTCTCCTCCGGCACCACGGCAATGAAGGCATTGGAACCGGAGACGGTGACATTGGGGTCGGCAGTGCGGGCGTAGACGCCGTATTCCAGATGTGCCGCCCCGTTGTAGGCGGGGGTGACCTGGAGGTATCCCGCGTCCTCCAGCACCGCGGAAATGTGATAGGTGACAAAATACGTTCCCGGTGCCAGCGTAACGCGGGTGGAGCTCTCCTGCCCGATGCTGCCGGTGGCATCCGCCACGGCCGTGAAGAGGTGGATGGGCTGGCCGTTGACAAAGCGCTGCTGGAACGTGAAGAAAGAGGCGTAGACATCGCTGCCGGATGCACCGGGCCGTCCCTCCGGGATGGCAAAATCCAGCCGCAGCCCGCAGGGCGTGCAGGTGGCCTGCACCTGGGCATCGGTGCCGGGTGCAGTGGTGACGGTGTCTCCCACGGTGACGCGGGGGCAGCAGGGATACCAGCAGGGACAGCAGGAAGGATCACAGGAAGGGTGCATGGAAAGGACTCCTCTCTATCAGAATGTGGCAGTCCAGTCTATGCCCATCCGGCGGGGAGGGTGATGGCTCAGGCAACGGGGAGGCCCGTGAGGTACCGGCGCACCACATCCAGTGCATGATTGGCCGCCAGACTCTGGATGCGGTCCCGGCGGCGGCGCCCGGCGTCCACCCGGCGGCAGAAGGTGCCGGTGGGGGTATCCAGCCCGATGAACACGATTCCCACCGGGGTCCCCCGCTCGTCGGGATCGGGACCGGCGGTACCGGTGACGGAGACGGCAATATCCGCCCCGGTGATGCGCCGGGCCCCCCGGGCCATGGCTCTGGCACATTCCTCCGACACCGCGCCGCAGGCATCCAGTGTTTCCCGGGGGACCCCCAGCACCGACGCCTTCACATCCGTCCAATAGCTCACCACGCCGCCGCGGTAGACGGCGGAGGCCCCGGCCAGGGCGGTGAGGCGCTGAGCCACCAGGCCGCCAGTGCAGCTCTCGGCAGTGGCCAGGGTCCACCCCCGCTCCTTCAGAAGCCGGAAGCAGGTCTCCTCCAGGCCTTTCACATCCACACCGTACACGATATCCCCCAGCAGCGCGCACACCTGCTCCACCACGGGAGAGAGCATGGCCTCGGCCTCTGCCTGACCGGCAGCCTTGGCAGTGGCCCGGAGGCGGACTTCGGCAGGCTTGGCATAGGTGGCCAGGGTGGGATTTTCCATCCGGGCCATCTTCTCATGGAGCAGCGCATCCACGGAGGATTCTCCCATGCCGAAGGTCATGATGTCCCGGGAGACGATGACCTCCCGGGAAAGGCTCCGCAGATACGGCACCGCGCAGCGCCGCAGCATGGTCTCCATCTCGTGGGGCGGTCCCGGCAGCATCAGCACATGGACGCCGCCGGCGGAAAACGCGCAGCCCGGCGCCGTGCCCACCGGATTGTCGAACACAGTACAGCCCTCCGGCAGCATGGCCTGCTGAGCATTGTTCTCCGGCATGGGCACATGGAGCGCGGACTCGTAGAAGACCCGGATCTCCTCCAGGATATCCGGATGAAGCTCCAGAGGCTTTCCAAAGGCGGCGCAGACGGTCTGCTTGGTAAGATCATCATAGGTGGGCCCAAGACCTCCGGTGGTGATGAGGATATCCGCCCGGCGGCGGGCAATGTCCACCGCCTGGGCCAGACGCCGGGGATTGTCTCCCACCACAGTGTGCCAGAAGACATCGATGCCCAGAGCGGAGAGCGCCTGCGAGAGGGTCTGAGCGTTGGTGTTGGCGATGTTGCCCAGAAGCAGCTCGGTGCCCACGGCAATGAGTTCGGCGGTATGGGACATGACGCGTCCTTCCTTTCTGCGTTCTAAAGTGAACAGACGGCCGGCTCCCGCCGGCCGTCTGAGAGGAGCTGGTCAGATCCGGGGGGCGTCGGTGGGCTTGATGCGCACCCAGGTCTCCCCGGCCAGAGCCTCAGCCACCAGCGCCTCCACATCCAGCGCGGCCTCCGCCTCCCGGACATCCTCCACTTTGGGACGGGTGCAGGGATGGCGCGGAGTAAAGACGGTGCAGCAGTCTTCATAGGGGAGGATGGAGGTATCGTAGGTTCCGATCTCCCTGGCCATGCGGATGATTTCCACCTTGTCCATACCGATGAGGGGCCGCAGCACCGGCAGCGCGGCCACGTCCTCGGTAACGCCCAGGGCCAGCATGGTCTGACTGGCCACCTGGCCCAGGGATTCTCCCGTAATCAAGGCGCCGGCATGGGAGCGCTGGGCCACCGCCTGGGAAAGACGCATCATAAAGCGGCGCATAATCAGGGTGAAGTATTCCTCCGGGCAGCTGCGCCGGATCTCCTCCTGGATATGGGTGAAGGGGATGATGTGGACGATCACCCGGCCCGTCCAGGCGGTGAGCAGGCGGGCCAGCTCCAGCACCTTGTCCAGGGCCTGCTGGGAGGTATAGGGCGGGGAGACAAAGTGGACCATTTCCAGCTCCACGCCCCGGCGGGCCATCATCCAGGAGGAAACGGGGCTGTCCAGACCGCCGGAAAGCAGGCTCACCGCCCGGCCGCCCATGCCCACCGGCAGACCGCCGGCGCCGGGGACGGAGGGAGCATGGACGTAGGCGGCATGTTCCCGGATCTCCACGTATACCGTGAGATCCGGATCGTGGACGTCCACAGCAACGGCGGGAAAGGCCTCCGCCAGCAGCCCGCCCACGGCCTGGCTGATCTGAATGGACGTCATGGGGTAGGCCTTGTCCGCCCGGCGGCTCTCCACCTTGAAGGAGGAGGCGGCGGCAAAGGCGGGCGCCAGATAAGCCCTGGCCGTCCCGGCGATGGCCTCCACGGTCTTTTCGCAGGGCACCGCCCGAGCCACGGCAGCCACGCCGAAAATCTGACGGCAGGCGGCAAAGGCCGCCTCCATGTCGCACTGGTCCCCCCGGGGCTCCACATAAATGGTGCTTTGACGGACATAAATCTGAAAATCGCCGCAGTGCCTGAGACGGCGGCGGGTGTTGGACACCAGCTTATCCTCAAAGGAACGGCGGTTGAGTCCCTTCAGGACCACCTCGCCCAGCTTGAGCAGCAGCATTTCATTTTGGTGCAGCATAACCATACGGCCTCCGGATCGGTAGATTTTGAGAATGATTTATTATACAATAGTTTTAAAGCAAGAAAAAGCCCTATTTTCCCGGCACGCCGGGAAAAATCGCCGGACCGGAGGTAACCTTTTTCCCTTCGGACGCATCTAAAGAGGTGTGACCGGTCATATTGCGGGAAGGAGGTGCTGCGGAACCGTGGAACAAGCCATGCTGGATAAGGAGGTCTTCTGCGCCCAGGTGCTGGCGCACCAGGACGCCATGTTCCGCACTGCCAAAGCCATCCTGCGGAAGGATGAGGATGCGGAGGACGCGGTGCAGGAGGCAATCTGCGCTGCGTACGCGGCCAGGAGCGCTCTGCGGGATCCGGAGAAATTCAAGCCCTGGATCCTGCGGATCCTCACCAACAAGTGTTACGATGTCTGCCGGCATCAGCGGCCCACCGTGGATCTGGATGTGGTGCGGGAGCATCTGCCCGCCCAGGAGCCGGACCATGTGGAGAATCTGGCGCTGTGGCAGGCGGTGATGACCCTGAGCGGCGATCTGCGGATCACGGTGACCCTCTATTATTACGACGGGCTCTCCATCCGGGAGATCAGCCGGATCCTG
>CALWXI010000197.1 GCA_944385455.1 uncultured Oscillospiraceae bacterium
GATCGACCGCTATCTGGAGCGGGGGACCATGTACGTGCTGGAGGACGGCGGAGTCAGGGCCGAATGCGTGGTGACCGATGAGGGCAATGGCATCCTGGAGCTGAAAAACCTCGCCGTGGAGCCTGCCGCTCAGGGCAGGGGCTACGGAAAGGCCATGGTGGACTTCCTTGTCCGAACCTACAAGGAGCAGTATGCGGTGCTGCAGGTGGGCACCGGGGACAGCCCCTCCACCATCCCGTTTTATGAAGCCTGCGGCTTTCGCAGGCATCATCTGGTCAAGAACTTTTTCATCGACCACTACGACCACCCCATCTATGAAGGCGGCGTGCATCTGGCGGATATGGTGTATCTGCAAAGGAAGATCGGAACAGAGATTTAGAGCTGTGCCCGCTTACCGGGGAAAAGGGACCTGCCCCATCACAAAGCGGATCCGCGGAACACCTTCCCCTCCAAACCTCCCGGGACCGGAAAAGACCCTGAACGCGCCCACACCCCTGCTCAGCCGCCTGTCCGGCCGAAAGCGGAGAATGTCCGCATCGATCGACTCCGCCAGGATCAAGACACCAATGACAGCCGGCAGAAGATTCCTGCCTATGCGCTCTTCAAAGCTGCTCGTCCCGGGGGAGATACGGCCGGATGGTATAGCGGCGCCGTCCCGCCGTGACCTTTCCGTACTGGATGGCCTGCCGGGGGCATTCGTTGATGCAGCGCAGGCACTGGAAGCACCGCTCTGCCCACACAGGCTTTCCGTCCCGGATCGAAATGGCGGACGCCGGGCAGTTTTCGGCGCACCGGCCGCACCCGTTGCAGCTGTCCCCGGCATAGAAGGGTTTTGCGCTTCGGGCAAATTTGTTGAACCCAAAGTTGACGAGACGGGACTTCACTCCGGCCAGCGCTCCCTCATGGACCCGATATATCCGCTCCTGCCGCCGGATCTCCTGGGCCATCCGTTCCAGCTCCCCCCGGGCGGCGGTGATCTTTTGGAGGATCTCACCTGTTTCATCGGTATCGGAGCCAATGATGTAGTTGTTGGGCATCAGCAGACTATAGCTGCCGTCCAGCGGGTACAGCTTGGAAAACTGCTTCATGGTAAGTCCGGCGTCTCCTCCGCAGGTACAGACGCCAAAGGTGAACACCCGGGGCCTGGGCAGCTTTTTCGCAAAATCCTCCATGATTTCCGGTGCGCCCCAGGCATATACCGGAAAGACAAAACCGATCTGTTTGGCATTGTCCATCTTGGGCAGTCCGTTCAGGTCGGTAACATCATAGACCTCATCACCGGTGAGGCGGGCCAGCTGCCGGGCCGCCCACGCCGAGTTGCCTGTTCCAGAAAAATAGAAAATCATCTTCTACGCTCTCTTCCTTTGCCTCCGCAGCATTTTAAGTCCAAGGGATTGAATGGCCCCATCATACCGTCAGCGCCCCGGCCTGTCAAGGGTCCTCTATATGTACCCACCGCCTTATGGGGCGGTGGTGTACTGCTTAAAGCGTGACAACTGCCTCGCAGCAGCGGTAATCCATATCAATCTGATTGGCGAGAAAGCGGGCCTTAAACTTGCGGGGGCTGCATGCGGTCCCGCCGGATACGCTCAGATCCTCCGGCACTACAAACCTGACGCACTTCACCAGCACATCTCTGCACTCAGGGAAGCTGTGCGCGGGAATGGTGAAGGCCTTCATGCCCCGCTGGTATTCCATGCCGTTCTGATCCACCTCGGTGAGGATCGCCGCCAAAGCCACCCGTTTTCCCGGGCAAACATTTTGGATGGTCACATCCATTTGAATGATCCGGCCCTGAGACTCCAGATAGACATCTCCCAGGTCCACCAAAACCGAATCCTGGCAGCCTGCCACATCCACGTCCACCGGCTCAGGGCATTTCTCCGGCTGAACCACAATATCGCACTCCACCGATACGGCAGGCTGCGGGAAAGAAACCACATTTCCCTCTTTATCCGAATACGTGATGGACTGGTTGACCAGTTTGGTCCCGGACTGTTGACCCACATGACGAACCAGGAAGTCCAGCGACGCGCCCTCGCTGGAAGTTGCTCCCAATTGAGGAATGTCCCACCGCAGGGAGTGCGCGTCCAGCATGACGGCAGCCCCCTTTGTGGGCGGCGAAATACTGGTAATCACGAAGTCCGGACCGACAACTTCATGGATGCTCACGTCCGTAGCGCCCGGCTTGGAAATGTTGGCGGCCAGTTTTGCAAAGAGCGCTTCCAAGTCGGCAGTATCCGGCGTCACCGCCACATGGGAAGCATCCGGATCGGTGGCCCAGTCGTTCAACGCACTGATATCCAGCCCGTCCGAACCGATCAGACCGATGCAGTAAATGATAATCCCCTGGGCTCTGGCCGCAGCGGCCACAGGGGCCGGAGGCGCGCCGGCGGTGGTATTGCCGTCCGTAAACATGACCATGACCTTGGCGTTGGCCGAGGCGGGATCAAACAACTGGACCGCTTTGCCAAAGGCGTCGGCGTGATTGGTACTGCCGCCGGCAGTCAAGCTCTCTACCGCGGTTTTCAGCGCGTCAACGGAGGTGGTCAGCTGCGTATCCGCCGCAGGCTATGCGGTCGGTGCTGATCACTTTGTTGGAATTTGTAACACCCATGTGTGTTACCCCCTTCTGGGAAAAGCTCCCACCTCATTTTATGCGCACACAGATGAAACCGTCACCGCTTTCCGTCTCGTCTGAAGGGGGAACGGTTTCTCGCCTCGTTCCTGAGATGAGAGTGGCGATTGCCCGAAAGGAGTTTTTTTCATGGCCAATTTGAATCCCGAAGTGCTCAACGAATCTCAGACTTGTCCCGCTGTGGGCTATCAATCTGCGTCTATCTGCGTCCCCGTGACCGTGACTCCCTTTGCCCAGGCCGATATTACCGCCACCAAATGCTGCGGCGATCCCGTGGTTACCCCGGGCCGCGAGGTTTGCGGCGGCGTGAAGAACGGCTCCCGTTTCTTTACCATTACTCAGGATATCTGCGTGGCGGTCCCCGTGGAATTTGGCGCGGTCGCCACCGTGGGGACAGCTACGTCAACTGCAGCGGGGCTTCGGAACAGGATATCTGCACCGATTGCGGAAAGGACTCCCCCCTGACCGGGCCTGCAAATCCGGACGCCTAAACCAAATTTCAGCAAAGCAGGCCCCTGTGTGCAGCATCGTGCCGTTCTGAAATGGGCTTTGTCATTTCCTTCGCGCTCTTCTCAGCCTTCCGTCCAGTGCGGGAGGCTTTTTTATAATTTGCAGCACTGCTCCCCGCTGCTGTACCCCATGGCATTCCTGTGCCGCCGGTGATTCTCAACCCTGGCATAAGACAGATCCGGCGGACATCCGATTCCCGTTCCATCCCTCTTCATCCATTGAATCGCACAGAAAACAGGGAGATCCCGCAGCGTATGTTTGCCGGCATTCCGGTCAGACTATGGAAAAAGGGGGCGCGCCCTATTCAAGCTTTTGTTCTTTGTCTCACAGCTCTGAGCTCCTTTGCCACACTCTTTATCGCAGCCAAGCTGATCGGTCACAAACAGATTGCACAACTGGACTTTTTTGACTATATCACGGGCATCACCATCGGCTCCATCGCCGCGGAAATGGCCACAGAACTGGAGGAGCCCTGGAAACCCTTTACCGCGATCCTGATCTACGCCGGGGTCACGCTCCTGCTCAGCATTGTGACCAGCAGATTTCCCAGAACCCGCAGATATCTCTATGGCTCATCCGCCATTCTCATGGATCAGGGGAAGCTCTACCGGAGAAATCTGAAAAAGGCCAAGCTTGATCTAGAGGAATTTCTCGTCATGTGCAGGCAGCAGGGACACTTTGACCTCACCAGCATCCAGACCGCAATCTTCGAGTTCAACGGAAAGCTGACGATCCTTCCGGTGAGCACCCAGCGCCCCGCGACCCCCAGCGATCTGGAGCTCTCCCCAGAGCAAGAGCTGCTGTTTACCGAGCTGATCATGGACGGCCGGATTCTGGAAGGCAATCTCCGGCGCATGGGCCTGGATTCGGCCTGGCTGGACAAGCAGCTCAAGCAGCGCGGGATCCATTCCGCCCGGGAGGTTTTCCTGGCTGTCTGCGACAGAAACGGAAAACTTGTCATTTACGGAAACAATGATCATGAAATACCCGCGGCAAAACACACAAAATAGTCCTATGATAATCCTGTTCCGAAAGGACGCATGGAGGTATTCAAATGGCAAAAAAGGAGTGGCCCGTCCGGACCGGACCCATGTGCAGCCTCGAAATGAGGTCCCGCCCGTGCCGCAGATTCAAGGAAAGGCCAAGCATGGAAAGCAGCATGCAAGGCCCATGATAGAGGGAACTTCCGGCCCGGACCAAAAGGTTTTCCATGATTCCCAGCACTCCCCGGCGATCCGCCTTGAATCTATGCCCCGCAATTCCTGAACCGCGGGCAGCGCGGAAATCCCTCGGCTGAATCCTGCCCTCAAAGTTCCGCTGCAGGCGGGTGGAGACGGGAAAATGTCCCCCGCTCAAAATGGCTCCGTGCGGAATCCCTTTTTCCGGAGCCCATCGATAAGCCTCTGAAATTTCTCCCGATCCTTCTCCAGGCAGAGGAAATAATAGACGGCTTGAAAATCCTCGCTCTCGATGGGGATCACCACCTTGTTCTCCACCTGCCGCACGGATGCGGCGGCATCCGAGACAAAGCAGGGAAAGGCTCCCAGTCCCGCCAGTTCTCCAAAGGCATCCCACTCATTCATGAAGAGGAAATGCGCCTCCGGCAGCTTTTCCCGGCACACCTGGACCCAAAATCCGATTTCCGAGTAGAGCAGCAGGTTCTGGCGGGCCAGATCGCCGGTATGAATGACCTGGCGCTTGCTCAGGGGATGGTCCACCGGCACCTGCAGGCTGAGGTGCTCCTCCCGGTAGGGAAAGCAGAACAGCTCCCCATCCTGGGGCGGAGCCTGATGGGTGACCACGACCTGATACCGTCCCTGGCGGAGGCCTTCCAGCAGGGACTCATCCGAATCATTCAACTCTGCGGAAACCTCCACACCGGTGTACAGTTCTCCCAGCAGCGGCTCCAGATCCCTAATGGGAACCGGAGCGCAGGAGCCCAGGGCAATGCCCTGCCTGGACCGGTCAGCCAGCCGCACCCGCTCCGCCAGTTCCTCCGCCGCCGAGAGCACATGCCGGGCCTGTTCCACGGCCACCCGCCCCGTCTCATTGAGGACGAGCCGATTCTTCCGCCGGGTAAAGAGTCCCGCCTGCAGCTCCTCTTCCAACTTCTGCATGGTCCGGCTCAACGAGGGCTGAGAAATGTGCAGGGCCTCCGCCGCCCCGGACAGGGTTCCGTATTCGGCAAAGGCCGCCAGCTGCCGGAGCTGCTCCAGTTCAATCATAAAAACACACCTCACCTTAGGCCCTCATGATATCAGAAAATGCAGCTTTCCGCAATCAGTATTCATTATGTGAATGCTGCTATACAAAATCGGTTCTGTACTTTTCTGCATCACGCCGTTACAATGGCTTCAGAAGCAATCAGTATGCCAATTGTAAATGGAGGACATCGTATGGACTATGTAACCTTGAATAATGGCGTGGAGATGCCTCTGGAGGGCTTCGGGGTATTTCAAGTGCCGGATCCAAATCAGTGCGAGCAAGCGGTACTGGATGCCATCGACACCGGCTATCGTCTCATTGACACGGCGGCAGCTTACATGAACGAGCAGGCGGTGGGCGCTGCCATCGCCAAGTGCGGCGTCCCGCGGAAAGAGCTGTTCATCACCACCAAGCTGTGGGTGCAGGATGCCGGCTACGAGGCGGCGCAGAAGGCCATCCAGACTTCCCTGGACAACCTGGGCCTGGATTACCTGGATCTGTATTTGATCCACCAGCCGGTGGGAGATTACATCGGCGCCTGGCGGGCAATGGAGGAAGCTTACCGGGACGGCAGGCTTCGTGCCATTGGCGTATGCAACTTCAATGCCGCCCGGCTGCTGGACTTCTGCGAGTCTGTGGCGCTGAGGCCGGCAGTCAATCAAGTGGAGATTCACCCG
>CALWXI010000198.1 GCA_944385455.1 uncultured Oscillospiraceae bacterium
CTTCACGGCCCGGATGTCATCTGTGGTGGAATGGGTGGACTACACCGGGTCGCCCTCCGAGATGGACAGGGACAGAGCGCAGGAGATCCAGCTCCCGCAGTTCCCCGGCGTGACCTTCCGCTACACCCCCTACGCGGTGGCCGCCGCCCCCGGGGAGGACGGGGAGCCCGCCGTCCTCATCGAGGGCATGCCCATCTGGAACGTCTACTTCTGCGACCTCACCGGGGACGGCCTGCCCGAGCTCTGCGCCACCCTCAGCTGGGGCTCCGGGATGATCGACACCCGGATCATTCTCTACGACTACGCAAACGGCGTCAGCTACCTGCTGGAGGACCGGGGCGTCTATGATTATTCCCTGCGCTATGGCCCGACGGACGGCTTTTTGTATGTGGAGCAGACCGAGCATCCCGGCGGCGCGCTGGTATCCCGCGGCCGGCTGGCCTTCGTGGATGGATGCATCGAGATTCTGCCCCCCGACGCGGGCATCTCATCTGACGCAGGGCAGTATAGAGGCCGCAGCGCGAAAAAATGTTCGGCGGGGACGAAAAACTGAGAGGCACGCGGATCTCCGCGTGCCTCCTCGTTTCTTTTACAGGTTGTCGTCCAGGAGCTTGGTGTAGACTCCGGCGGGCTGGACCCCCACCTTCCGGTCGATCTCCTTGCCGTCCTTGAAGAAGATGACGGTGGGGATGCTCATGACGCCGTACTTGGCCGCCAGGCCGGGGTTGGCGTCCACATCCACCTTGGCGATGACGGCCTTGTCGCCGTACTTGCCGCCGATGCTGTCGATGACGGGGGCCAGCATCTTGCAGGGACCGCACCAGGTGGCCCAGAAGTCCACCATGGCCACGGAGGAAGCGGGGATCTTGGCGTTGAACTCAGACTCGTTGAGATGCAGAACAGACATGATTCATTCTCCTTTTTTGATTCATGATATTATTTTTAATGGTTTTCTGATTCGCTGTCGGCGTGTTGGTCCACGTACTCGGCGGCGGACTGTCCCGCCACCAGGCCCTCCCCCACCGCCTTGGCCAGCTGGAGGGGAAGCCCCGTGCAGTCTCCGGCGGCAAAGACGCCGGGCAGGTTGGTCCGCATCCGGCGGTCCACGGTAATGTAGCCGTCCTCCAGGGCCAGGTCGGGGAGGAGGTCGGCAGGCGGGAAGGCGCTGCGGAGGAGAAAGACGCACTGGGCGGGAAGCTCGGCCTCCCCGACGCGCAGGGCGGTCACCGTGTCCTCCCCCAGGATCTCCAGCCCTCCGGTCCGCCGCACCCACTGGATGGCGGGGACCAGGCCCTCCGGCCGTTTGGCGGAGACGTAGGTCACCTGACAGCCGATGCCCTGGAGAAAGTTGGCCTCCTCGGCTGCGTCGGGAGCCAGGTCCACCACCACAACCGGCCTGCCCCGGTAGAGCATGCCGTCGCAGGTGGCACAGTAGCTCACCCCCCGGCCCAGGTAACGGGCCTCCCCCGGCAGCTTCCTCCCCCGGACCACCCCGGTGGCCAGGACCACGGCCCCGGCCGTCTCCAGATCGCTGCCGATGCTCAGGTAGCTTGTGCCGTCCATCTGCATGATATTCAGCACGCGGCCGGTGCGGAGTTCCACCTCCATAGCCTCGGCGTGGCGCCGGTAGGCCTCCATCAGCTCCGCGCCGGTCCTGCCCGGCATGCCCAGGTAGTTGTCCACCCGCTCGGCCCGGTAGAGGGGGCTCTCCCGGTAGTCGTTGCCCACCACCAGCACCGTTTTGCCCCGGGCCCGGGCGTTGATGGCGGCGCTGAGCCCCGCCGGACCGCTGCCGATCACCGCGATATCATAGGGCATCCCTCACGCCTCCTCTCCGTCGGCGCAGGGACAGCTGTAGTCCCCCGCCTCATCCCCGAACAGGGCCGCCACCACAGCGGCGGCCTGGGGGTCGGCGACCTCGTAATACATTTCATTTCCGGAGCGCTGACACTTCACCACACCGGCCGCCTTCAGCCGCATGAGGTGCTGGGAGATGGTAGACTGGCTCTGGCCCGTCCCCTCCTCCATACACCGCACGTTTCGGCAGCCGCCCACCAGCAGCCCCCGTACGATCTGGAGCCGCAGCGGGTGGGAGAGGGCCTTGAGCAGCTCCGTCTTTTCCTGGTACAGCGCCTTGCCGTCCTCCATGGTCCTCACCTCATTCGCTTGTTCTAATATTATTATATTCGAATATTCGAATTTGTCAACCCCTATTTTTCCGCTATGCCCACTTTTTTCTGCCGGAGCGTTTTCCCTGCCATGCACTCCCTTTTTCTCGGAAATCCATTGCTTTTTTTACGGTGGCAGGGTAAAATATAAAATTGCATGAAAACAAAAGGAGTGACAAACCATGACCGAGGAACACAAGTCCGCCGCCGGGGAGGCTACCCCTGTGATGACCCAAAACTTCATCCATGATTTTATTGACGAGGACCTGGGGCAGGGTGGGCAGTTCCAAGGTATGACCGTCCACACCCGTTTCCCCCCGGAGCCCAACGGCTACCTCC
>CALWXI010000199.1 GCA_944385455.1 uncultured Oscillospiraceae bacterium
AAACAGGTTCGGATTTGGATTGCTCAACTGCACCAGCTCGTCGCAAGCGACATATCGCTTGCGACGAGCTTTTTCATTTCATTACAAAGCTCATCGCGCGCTCATTCTGCTGCTCCTCGCTTCCAAATCGAACCCGCTTCGCTGGGCTTCGATTTGGGTTTGGACACCCCCCCACAGCAGAACGGACCGGCGCGCCCTTTCCGGGACGCGCCGGTCCGTTCCCTTATCCGTCCGCGCAGCCGCGCAGGACGCTGTTGAGCTTCGGCCACAGCCGGCGGTAGCCCTCCGCGCTGACATGCAGGCCGTCGGTGGTGTACAGACCGCCGTTCGTCTGCAGGCAGAGCCCTCCGGCGGAGAAAAAGTCCACGTACGGCACCGACCACTTGCCGCACAGCGCCTTCACACCCTCCCAGAACTGCGCCTGCTCCGCGTAGGACAAAGAGCCGTCTTCCTGGGCGTTCATCTTGTACAGCCCGCAGAACACCACCCGGCTCTGGGGGTAGAGCAGCATCTGGGTGTGGGCCAGAAGCCGTTCCAGGGCCCCGTAGACCGTGTCCCGGTCAAAGGACGCCGTGGCGGTGTCCATGACGCCCAGATCGTAGGTCCCCAGCTCCAGGCCCTGCAGCAGGTCGTTGCCGCCGCCGCCCATGAGCACCAGGTCGGCGGTGCCGTTTTCAAAGGCGTACTGGAGGATCTGCTTGTAGATCTGGTCCCCCGCCAGGGTGGCGCCGTCCGCGCTGCGGTTCACCACGGTGCAGCCGGGGTACGCCTCCTGGATCAGGGCCTGGAAGCCGCCGGAGCCCGTCCACCCGGTGCCGTACTGCAGGAAGTCCCCCGCGATCAGCACCGTCTTGCCGTTGAGGCCGCCCTGGGCCTCCAGCGCGTCCAGGGCGGCCTGGACCATCTGCTGCCGGTCCGCCTCCGTCCAGTAGTCCGTGCCCTTCACCGGAGCATGGCCGTCGGCGCCGGCGGGGCCCTGGGGGCCGGGCTCGCCCTGAGGACCCCGGGGACCCGCCGGCCCTTGTTCCCCGGCATCTCCCTTTTCGCCCCGGGCGCCGGGGGCGCCGTCCGCTCCCGCGGGACCCTGGGGACCCGCCGGGCCCGGCTCGCCCTGGGGCCCCGGCTCGCCGGGGTCACCCTTCTCGCCCTGTGGGCCCGGCTCACCGGGGTCTCCCTTCTCGCCCTGGGGGCCCGGTTCGCCGTCCCGGATGCCCAGGTCCCGGCTGGACACGTCGCCGCGGAGCTCCACGCCGTTGATGCGGGGCTTGTTGGCCAGCACGGCGTAATCCCCCGCGCCGCCCACCGGCAGGGGCAGGGCGGAGGCGGCGTAGGCCTCCGCCTCTGGGTCCCACACCAGCCAGTACCCCTCCGTCCCGGGCACCGGGGGGTGGGCATTCAGGGACCGGATCCGGGCCTCCGCCTGGGAAAAGGCGGTTGGCACCTCCGGCCACCGGGCGTCGCCGGACAGCGCCGGCCCTACCAACAGCTGCACCACGTTGGTGTGCCGCACCCGCTCCCCGCTGACGGCCCGCAGCTGCACGGCGTAGTAGCCGGACAGGGCCAGGGCCTGCCCCGTCAGCGGGGCGGCGAGGCCCGTCTCCGTCTCCGTCAGGGTCAAAATGTCCAGATTCCCCCCGCAGGAGAGCAGGGCCTCCCAGGTCCAGCCCGGTGGGATGGGGCCGGACACCTCCAGGGTGTGGACCAGGTGGTCGTACTGTCGGGGGGCCATGGCCTCCGGCACCGTCAGCTTCCAGTCGTCGAATCGGATCAAAACGCGCTCCTTTCTCCCCGGACGGGCCGGGGCCTCACTTGTGGTATGCCTCCAGGTCCGCCAGGCGGTGGTCGATGACCTTGAGCTTCTCCTCCACCACCGGCATCCGCCTGGCAAAATCGTTGTGCGCCCGGACCTCCCGGGTCAGCTCCTCCATTTTGGTGTCCGTCACCGCCTGGCGGCGGCTGTTGGACAGGAGCACCCCCAGCAGCGTCACGCCGCCGGAGATCAGGGCGATGAGGATGCTTTCCGTCATGCCGCCGCCTCCTTCCGTGATCTCCGGGGCGGACGCGCCCGCCGCCGCGAAAGCCCCTCTATCAATAGGCCCCCGCCCCGCCGGATTTGCACGCCTCCGTGCGCCGGAGGGGGAAATTTTTTCTCCCCGCCCCGCCGGGACCGCCGTGCCCGGCCCGGACTTGACATTTTTCCCCCGGACCGTTAGGATGGAGGCAGAAGAAAGCGGGCGCGGGAGCAGGGGAACCGGGAGGTGTGCAGGTGGAAACAGGGAACAACCGGATCCTCCCCCTGGGGGAGGACCGGGATCGGCTGCTGGTGGTGGACGATTCAGAGCTGAACCGTGCGCTGCTGGCCAACCTTTTTGAGGATGAATACCGCATCCTGGAGGCCGGGAACGGCCGGGAGGGCCTGGAGGCCATCCGCCGGGAGGGGGAGGGCCTGAGCGCGGTGCTGCTGGACGTGGTGATGCCGGAGCTGGACGGCATCCAGGTGCTGCGCCGCCTGCGGGCGGATGGGCTGACGGAGCGCCTGCCGGTGTTCCTCATCACCGCCGAGACCAGCGGGCAAGTGATCCGGGAGGCCTACGAGCTGGGGGTGATGGACGTCATCAGCAAGCCGGTGGTGCCCTACATGGTGCGCCGCCGGGTGAACTCCGTCATCGAACTGTTCCGGGCCCGGCGGCGGCTGGGCGCGGAGGTGGAGCGCCAGCGGGACGAGCTGCTGCGGCAGGCGCGGCAGCTGGTGGAGCTGAGCATGGGCATGGTGGAGGCCCTGTCCGCCGCCATCGAGTTCCGCAGCGACGAGTCCGGCCAGCACGTCCGCCGCATCCACGACATCACCGTCCATGTGCTGCGCCGCACCCCCCTGGGGGCGGGGCTCACGGAGGAGGAGATCGGCCTCATCGGCATGGCCGCCGTCACCCACGACGTGGGCAAGATCGCCATTCCGGACTCCATCCTCAACAAGCCCGGCCGGCTGACGCCGGAGGAGTTCGGCATTATGAAGACCCACACCGTCCAGGGGGCGCGGCTGCTGTCCCGCATCCCCCAGATGCGGGAGCACGCCGCCTACCGCTACGCCTGCGACATCGCCCTCCACCACCACGAGCGCTGGGACGGCCGGGGCTATCCCGAGGGGCTGAAGGGGGAGGACCTCTCCATCTGGTCCCAGGTGGTGGCCCTGGCGGACGTGTACGACGCCCTGGTGAGCAAGCGCTGCTACAAGGACGCCGTGGGCTTCGACCAGGCGCTGAGCATGATCCGCGCCGGGGAGTGCGGCACCTTCAACCCCGTGCTGCTGGAGCACTTCTGGCGGGTGGAGCCGGAGATCCGGCGGCTGTATCTCCAGGAAAGGACGTGATGGAATGGATCCCATGAAGCGGGCGCGCCTGCAGGCGGCGGGCGTGGATGTGGACGAGGCGCTGGAGCGCTTCCTGCAGAACGAGGCCCTGCTGATGAAATTTCTGGCCCGCCTGCCGGCGGACCCCACCTTCGGACAGCTGTGCGCGGCCATGGACGCCGGAGACGTCCAGGCCGCCTTCGCCGCCGCCCACACCCTCAAGGGTCTGGCGGGGAACCTGTCCCTGCGCCGGCTGCACCAGGCGGTGAGCCGCCAGGTGGAGCTGCTCCGGGGCGGCGGTCTGGCCGCGGCGGCGGAGCTGATGCCGGAGATCCGGGAGGCCTGGCAGGCGGCGGCATCCGCTGCGGCGGAAAATTGACGCAAAAAAGGCGGACCCCTGAAGGGTTAAGCCCCATAGGTACACAATGTGAACCTATGGGGCTTAACGCCGTGTATGGGGAAAATTAGGGCTTGTGGAGCACCACAGGCTCCAATTTCTTATTTAACAGGACAACTACCGGCTCTCGCAAAAGTGGTAAGTTTTCTACCCACGTACAGTGGTCTATGGTCTGCAAATCCAATGATAAGGAATTTATTGAAATACAAATATTCCAGTGGCTTTTCACGCTAACTTGTGGT
>CALWXI010000200.1 GCA_944385455.1 uncultured Oscillospiraceae bacterium
CTCCACGGTTTCCCCGTTGAGGACCCGCAGCACCGTCTCAGCGTCCAGCTGCCCGCCGGAAGCGGCCTCCTCCGTCTGGAGGGATGCGTCCTGGGGCGCCAGTTCGCTGCGGAAAGGCACGATCACCGCCAGCGGCAGGGCGAACAGCGCCGCCAGCAGTATCAGCGACAACGCCATGCTCTGCCGGACCGGTTCCTTTTTTCTCATGGAGCGCCTCCTTTTGCGTTCTCTTCTGTCGTTCCGCATGGGCCTGTCCCCCCAATCTATGCCGCCGCCCCGGAGAAAATGCGGCTCGGCATGGACAAAATCTCCCGGCTGTGTTATACTGATAGCCGCATTTTGTGCCCACTCTTCCTCCGAAAGGAGCTTTTCCCCATGAAAAAAACTCTCGCGCTGCCGCTGCTGGCGGTAGTGGGCGGCGCGGCCGCCTTTGCGCTGCGGCTGCTGCAAAACCGCACCGGCTTCGAACCCGGCACAGGACTGCCGGTGCCCGGGAATCTTCCCGGCATGGCCCTGCTGGCGGTGCTGGCGGCACTGGCGGCAGCCGTATGCCTGCTGGTCCGCCGCATGCCCCCGGAGTCCGGCGACGGCCCCGCCTTTCCCGGCGCCTTCGCCGCCTGGGATCCAGCCCCGCTGATGGTGCCGGTGGCCGGAGTGTTCCTGATGGCCCTCTCCGGCCTGCTGGATCTGGCGGGCGGCATTGGCCTTTCCCAGTCTCTTGCCGCCGCCGACCCCTACGGCGGGGTGGCCGCGCTGCTGGCCGCCGACGCCTTCTCCCCCCGGCTGCGGGTGGTAATGGGGGCGCTGACGCTGCTCTCCGCGGCAGGTCTGTTCCGCTGCACCGCGCTGTGCCGGGGCGGCAAACACGCGGCCGCCTTCAGCGGCGGCGCCTGGCTGCTGATGCCGCCCGCGGTGCTGGTGGTGCGGCTGGTGCTGACCTACCGGGCGGACTCCGTGAATCCGGCG
Organism: uncultured Oscillospiraceae bacterium; assembly: GCA_944385455.1. Classification (GTDB taxonomy): domain Bacteria; phylum Bacillota; class Clostridia; order Oscillospirales; family Oscillospiraceae; genus Oscillibacter. The sequence goes on from CALWXI010000200.1 coordinate 967, forward strand.
TTGGAGGCCTACTATGTGGAGCTGCTGGCCCTGGTGTTTTTTACTCTTGGCTTCTACCGCCTCTCCTCCTTTGCCTTCCGGGCCGGACGCACCCGCGTCTTCTCCGTATACGCGGCCCTCTCCGTCACCCTTTCTCTGGCCTCCCTGGCAGATGCCGGGATCCCCTGGGCCTCCCGCCTCCTTTACATCGGCGGCGCACTGGTGCTGCTGGGCTTTCTGGGACTGCGGCTGGCCGATGCCGCTCTTCCTGCCGCATCCCAACCGGATGAACCGACGGACGGCAGCAAGTGACGCCATTCCCTGCGGACGCCGCTTCGGCGTCCGCTTTTTCCGCGCGAAAAACGGAGCGGAGGCCAGCTGCTGGCTGGCCTCCGCTCCGTTTGGAAGATTGGATGAAAAGAAGTTTTGTCTCTTGCAAGTATTAAGATACAGAAGAGTTGTTAAGCAAACCAGCGCAAATTGTTAAAAAAGTCTTAAATCAAAGCCGGGATTTTTACGGCTCCCGCTCCCCCCGCAGCCGGGCGAAAAAATCCGAGAGCACCTCCCGGCAGGGCTGAGCCAGAATGCCCCCCACCAGAGCCGGGGGATGGGGGAACGCCTCCATAAAGAGGTTCGTCACGCCGCCGCAGGCACCCATATACGCATCCCGGGCGCCATACCATACCCGGGGGATCCGGGCGTTGAGGATGGCCCCGGCACACATGGGGCACGGCTCCAGCGTCACGTACAGCTCGCAGTCCTCCAGCCGCCAGGTGCCCAGAGTCTCGTTGGCCCGGGCGATGGCCTCCATCTCCGCGTGAGAGGCGGTGGAGTGTTTTTCCTCCCGGCGATTGCGCCCCCGCCCCACGATCTCGCCGTTTCGGACGATGACGCACCCCACCGGCACTTCTCCCGCCGCCGCGGCCTCCCTGGCAAGGATCAGGGCCTGTTCCATATACCGTTCCTGCTCCGTCATGGCAAGTACCTCCTTCCCGCTGTATGAAATCTGGCATATTTGTCCAAACTCTCCATAAAGGTAAGGTAGGAGGGACAATGCCATGAACACATCCTTTTTCTCCAAGAAACTCCGGCCGGACCCGGAACTGCTGGCCCTCAGAGAGGAACTGCAGATCGCCCAGGGCGATCTCTCCCTGGCCTACCGGCAATTCAACCAGGCGCTGGATCCGGAACTGGTGGAATCCTGCATCTATCAGATCAGCGCCGTGAAAGCCCGATGCAACTATCTCATCCGGGCCATCAAGGCCCGGGACCAGGCCGCACCGGAGGAGGCGGATCCATGGGCCTGACGGGAGAGATCACCGCGGGACTGCTGGCCGCCTTCTTCCTCATCGCGCTGATCCGGGTGTTCCGCTCACCGCTGCGGCTGGCGGCACGGCTGCTGGGGAACACCCTGCTGGGCTTTGCGGCGCTGTGGGCGGTCGGAGCCACCGCCGGCATCACCGGCATCACCCTGGGGCTGAACCTGTGGAACGCCCTGATCATTGGAGTGCTGGGCGTGCCGGGGCTGGCCCTTTTGCTGCTGGTTCAGTGGGTGCTGTGAAGCTCCGCGCTTCCGCAGTCAAAAATCAAAAGTCAGAATTCAAGAGCTATCGAGAGAAAACAAGAGAAATCCAAAGCTTTTTGCGGTGTAACTGATTTTCTTGTTGACACCTGGTTTTCTCCGTGGTATAAACATACTTGCTCCGATTTTAACCCGGAGCTCTTGATTTGTAAAGCCAATGCAAATATATATCTATCGGAGGAAACACCATGTCCACTTTTATGGCAAACAAGGCCAACATCGAGCGTAAGTGGTACATCCTGGACGCCGCCGGCAAGCCCCTGGGCAAGACCGCCGTCCGGGCTGCCGACCTGCTGCGCGGCAAGACCAAGCCCACCTACACTCCCCATGCCGACTGCGGCGACAATGTCATCATCATCAACGCCGGCAAGGCCGTCCTCACCGGCAACAAGGGCACCCAGAAGTTCTACCGCACCCACTCCGGCTGGGTGGGCGGCCTGAAGGAGACCCCCTACCGCATCCTGATGCAGGAGAAGCCCGAGGTCGCCATGCGGGTGGCCATCCGCGGCATGATGCCCAGGAACACCGTCTCCAAGGATTCTCTCAAGCGCCTGCATATCTACGCTGACGCCAACTATGAGCAGCAGGCTCAGAAGCCCGTGGCCCTGGACGTGGAATAAGGAGGAGTAAAGAGAATGTATCAGTCTAAGAAGCCTTACCTGTACGGCACTGGCCGCCGGAAGTCCTCCGTGGCCCGGGTGCACCTGTTCCCCAACGGCACCGGCTCCATCACCATCAACGGCCGGGACATCGACGAGTACTTCGGTCTGGACACCCTGAAGATGGTGGTCCGTCAGCCCCTGGAGGCCACCGGCAATACCGGCAAGATGGACATCGTGGCCACTGTCACCGGCGGCGGTGTGTCCGGTCAGGCCGGCGCCCTGCGTCACGGCATCTCCCGTGCTCTGCTGCTGGCCAGCGAGGATAACCGTCCCATCCTGAAGAAGGCCTGTTTCCTGACCCGCGATCCCCGTATGAAGGAGCGCAAGAAGTACGGCCTCAAGGCCGCCCGCCGCGCGCCTCAGTTCAGCAAGCGCTGAGTCTTTCAATTCTGCAAGCTGCCGCCCTTCTGGGCGGCAGCTCTTTCTTCTGCCGTTTTCCTCTTTTGAGCAGGGCGGCACACGGGATTTCTCCTGG
>CALWXI010000201.1 GCA_944385455.1 uncultured Oscillospiraceae bacterium
TCGGGGCACTTGCCGTCCACCAGCTGGCTCTCGGTCCAGAAGGACTCGCAGGGCTTGCAGTACTTGCCCTTGTAGGTGCCCTTGTAGATGTCGCCCTTTTCGTACATCTTCCGGAAGATCTTCTGGACAGAGGCGACATGATAGTCGTCGGTGGTGCGGATGAAACGGTCGTTGGACACATTCATCAGCTTCCACAGATCCTTGACGCCCTGGGGACCCTCCACGATGCGGTCCACGAACTCCTTGGGGGAGACACCGGCCTCCGCGGCCTTATCCTCGATCTTCTGGCCGTGCTCATCGGTGCCGGTGAGAAACATGACGTCCTCCCCCCGGAGCCGGTGATACCGGGCCAGGGCGTCGGTGGCCACGGTGCAGTAGGTGTGGCCGATGTGGAGCTTGTCAGAGGGGTAGTAGATGGGCGTGGTGATATAGAACTTCTTGTTTTCCATGGGGGTTCTCCTTTTTTCGCGGCCGCTCCGAATGGAAGAGGGCCGGTATTCAACAAAACGACTCCCATATTATACCGGATCATGCCGGGAAATACAACGCCTCCCCGGGATTTTCCCGGGAAAAATCGGGGATTTGGGGCGCTGCACGCAGATGTGCGCCCCGGACGGGAGGAGTCCGGGGCGCGGTCCTGGCATGTTCAGGAGGTATCCAGGCATATCTAAAGACAGCCGAACAGGCGGCTGAAGCGGATTTTTCCCGTCCGGGCCTTGCGCGGCCCAGCGGGGCTGGGGTAAAATCATGCTATGATGATAGATCCCGCGCCGGAAAATGTCAAAGCGTTAAAACCGATGCGGAACAGTGGCAAAATCGATGGACTTGCAAGGGAGGCAGGCTATGGATATCAAAAACCCGGAGTACATTCTGGAGATTGCCCGGCAGCAGACCGTCACCCGGGCGGCGGAGAAGCTGTTCGTCACCCAGTCCACCCTCAGCCAGTACCTTTTGAAGCTGGAAGCGGAGCTGAACACGCCGCTGTTCATCCGGGACAAAAACCGACTGACACCCACCGATGCCGGGCGTATCTATTTGCAGGCGGCGGCGGATATCGTGCGGATCCAGGACACGGCGGCGGACAGCATCGCCGCGCTGAAAAACGAGGGCTGCATCCGGATCGGATGCTCCTCCTGGGGGCTGGATCTGGTGGCCGACAGCCTGCCCGCCTTCAAGGAGCAGTTCCCCGCCTACACCCTGAAGCTCTATGAGAACCGGTACCTGCAGCTCAAAGCCATGATGCAGGCGGAGAAGATCGACTTGGCGGTGATCGCCGTGACGCCGGAGGACGACCTGCCCGCTCAGGGCTATACGTCTCTTTGCCGGGAGGAGCTGGTGCTGGTGCTGCCCAGCGATCATCCCTTCTGCAAGAACCATCCCCGTACCCGGAAGATCCGTCCGGCGGTGCTGGCGGAGGAGCTGCGGGAGGTGAGCTTCATCTTCTCCGACGAGGGGTCTACCATCCGCAAGCTGGAGGATAAGCTCTTCGGGGACCTGATGTTCCGGCCCAATGTGGTCTGCGAGCTGAATCGGGACGACTTCACCCAGAAGATGGTGGCCAACGGCGTGGGGGCGGCCATCGTCCCGGCGGCGGACATCCGGGGGTTTTCCACCGTGCGCTCCTTCCGGTTCGATCCCCCGCTGTGCCGGGAGGACATTTTGGTATTCCGCCGGGATGTGGAAAAAACGGAGGCTCTGGCGTGTCTGGAAAAGATCCTGGTGGCCCATTCCAAGTCCGACCGGCAGGTGGAGTTCCTGGCGGAATCGGAATGAGTACAGAGAAACGGCGTGACGTCCATCAGAGGTCACGCCGTTTCTGCCGTTTTTCATGACTGGTCCTGCGGCCCTTCCGCCAGGGAGCCGTGGCGTTTCCAGCGGCCGGAGGCATAGTACCCCGCCGAGAGCAGGAATCCCAGAATCCAGCCGATGCCGATGCCGTAGTACATATAGTCCGGACCAAAGCGGTCGGCCAGAAAATAGACCATTGGGACCCGCAGCAGGATCAGCGAGAGGATCACGTTCACCATGGGGAACACACTCTCCCCCGCTCCCCGCATAGCGCTGTTGAGGCTGAACATCACGGAGAAGGGGAGATAAAAGGGCATCACGCACCGAAGGTATTCTGCGCCCGCCTCCACCACCGTGGGCGTTTCGGAAAAGAAGGCCACCAGAGTGGGGCCCAAGGGCACCAGGATCAGCATGGCCGCGGACCAGAGAACGGAGGCCGCCGTGGTGATCCGGATGCCGGTGCGCACCCGGTCCATCCTCCGGGCACCCACATTCTGTCCCACAAAGGCGGTGACGGCGTTGGACAGGCTTTGAATGGGAAGGAAGGCCAGCTGATCCAGCCGGGAGCCCACATTGTAGGCGGCGGTGAACTCCTTGCCGAAGGAGTTGATCTTGCTCATCACGGCGATGGAGCCGATGGCGATGAGGGACATCTGCAGTCCGGCCGGGAGGCCGATGCCCATGATCTGGGTGAACAGCTCCCGGTCAAAGCGGCGGCAGAAGGGGCGCAGGGCGATGGCGGGATAACGGCGGTTGATGTAGAAGATGCCGAAAAGCCAGGAAAAGCCCTGAGAAATAATAGTGCCCAGGGCCACTCCCAGCACGCCCATAGGGATCACCAGCACCAGCAGCAGATCCAGTACGATGTTCATCCCCGCTGAGATGGAGAGAAACAGCAGCGTGGTGCGGCTGTTGCCCAGGCCTCCCAGGATGCCGGCATTGAGATTGTAGCCGATGCTGCCCACCAGTCCGGCGCATACCACCGTGAGGTACAGCCAAGCCTCGGCGTAGGCACTCTCCTCCACCCGCATGACGAAGAGAATGGGTTTTACCAGCGCCACCGCCGCGGCCGTTACCGGCACCGCGGCGAACATGAAGGCGGTGTAGATGGTGTCCACGGCATCCCGGACCCGCTGGAGCTGGCCCGCGCCGTAGAATTGGGCGATGACCACGGTGCCGCCGTTGGCAAGGCCCATGAACAAGGAGGTGAACATGAAGAGGATGGGGAAGCCCACGCCCACGGCGGCCAGAGCGCCGTCGCCCACATATCGGCCCACCACCCAGCTGTCCACCATATTGTAAAGCTGCTGGAGCACGCTGCCTGCCAGCAAAGGCAGGGTAAAGAGGAACAGGTGTCCGGCGGGGCTGCCCGCCGTCATATTTCGGGTGCCGTCGCTGCGCGCCATGGCCATCCCTCCTTGGTTTGTCATCTCCTCTCACTCTACTCCATTTTCCAGCCGGGGGCAATCTTGTTTTTTCGGTGTCCATGGGATACAATATAAAAAATCTGCGCCAAGGAGAAGCTTGCCCATGAAACTCATTTCCTGGAATGTCAACGGCCTGCGGGCCTGCCTGCAAAAGGGCTTTCTGGATTTCTGCGCTCAGGCCGATGCCGACATTCTCTGTCTGCAGGAGACGAAGATGCGGCCGGAGCAGGCCGATTTCGACCTCCCCGGCTACCACCGCTATTGGAACAGCGCCGACAAGGCCGGTTATTCCGGTACCGCCGTCTTTGCCCGTCGGGAGCCTCTTGCGGTGACTTACGACTTCGGAGAGGACCTCCACCGCCATGAGGGCCGCGTCATCACGGCGGAGTATCCGGAGTTTTACCTGGTGTGCTGCTACACCCCCAACTCCCAGGACCAGCTCAGACGCCTGGATTACCGGATGATCTGGGAGGACGACCTGCGGGGCTACCTTCTGGAGCTGGACCGGCACAAGCCGGTGATCTATTGCGGAGATCTGAATGTGGCCCACCAGGAGATCGACATCAAGAACCCCGGCCCAAACCGCCGCAATGCCGGCTTTACCGATGAAGAGCGGGGCAAGATGACGCAGCTGCTGGCATCGGGATTCGTGGACACCTTCCGCCTGCTGCATCCGGACGTCACCGGAGCCTACTCCTGGTGGAGCTACCGCTTCAATGCCCGGAAGAACAACGCCGGATGGCGCATCGACTATTTCCTGGTCTCCCGGCGCCTGGCGTCTCAGGTGCAGTCCGCGGAGATCCTCAGCGACGTCTGCGGATCGGATCACTGCCCCGTGCTGCTGGAGCTCAGCTGAGCAGGGCGGTCATGTCGGAGATCTCCAGGTCCTGAAGGGCCCAGTTCACCGCGTAGCCCACCACCCGGGAAAGATCCCGGACCTGGGCGTCGATGTCCCGGGGGGTGACCGTCATCCCGGGAGACTCCCGGCGCAGGGCATCTTCCTCCGGCAGGGAAAGACCCTGCTTTTCCAGCAGGTCCGCCGCCAGCGTGGCGGCGTCCACCACCGTGGGCACCCCGATGGCCAGCACCGGCACTCCCAGCGTCTCCTGATTCAGCGCCGCCCGGTGGTTCCCTACGCCGGAACCGGGGACGATGCCGCTGTCGCTGAGCTGCACCGTGGCGCATACCCGCTCCGTCCGCCGGGCCGCCAGGGCGTCCACGGCGATGACCAGGGCGGGCCGGACCTGCTCCGTCAGTCCCCGCACCGCCTCGGCGGATTCCACGCCGGTGGTGCCCAGCACCCCGGCGCGGAATACCGCCACCGGCCGGAATCCGGAAAAGTGCCGTGGCATGACGGAGATCAGATGCCGGGTCACCAGGATGCTGTCCAGAGCCAGGGGGCCCACGGCATCCGGCGTCATGGCGGCGTTTCCAAGACCCACCACCAGAACCGGGCCTTCCTCCGGGGCCATCTCCCGCAAAAGGCCTCCCACGGCCCGCACCGCCCGCTCGAAAAAGTCGCTGCGGCGCTGCCAGAAGGTGGTGAGATCCACGGTGAGATAGGTGCCGATGGGTTTGCCCAGGGCCTCCGCGCCCCGGTCGTCCAGGATCTCCACCCGATTGACGGGATATCCTTCCCGCCGCTGCCGGGCAGCCTTTACCCCCCGCAGCCGGGTGGTCTTTTCCGCCGATTCCTGCCACAGCTCCCGGGCCTCCAGGGCCAGATCCGTCCGTTTTGCAAACATCTTTGCCGCCTCCCAACACAAAATCTAGTGGTAACGTCCCTAGGTTTTGCGGCAAAGCATACAATATACGAAAAATGAACGGAAATTGCAAAAAAACTCTTGCTTTTTGAAGGGTTCCCTGTTAAAATATCATTCTGCACGGTGGGATTTCCGCCAGTGTGAATTTGCCGAAGGAGGTGTTTGGTTTGCCGAATATCAAGTCTGCCAAGAAGCGCGTTCTGATCGCTGAAATGAGAAACGCACGCAATAGGGCCGCGAAGTCCGAGCTGAAGACCGCCATCAAGA
>CALWXI010000202.1 GCA_944385455.1 uncultured Oscillospiraceae bacterium
GCGCCGATGGCGGCGGCCACCGGCTCCTCGATGAGGTAGACCTTCCGGGCGCCGGCCTGGATGCCCGCGTCGATGACGGCGCGCTCCTCCACCTCCGTGATGCCGGAGGGGACGCAGATGATCACCCGGGGCTTGAAGAAGGAGACCCCGGCCACCTTGTGGATGAACTCCCGGAGCATGCGCTCGGTCATGTCGTAATCGGAGATGACGCCCTCCCGCAGGGGGCGGATGGCCACGATGTTGCCGGGGGTGCGGCCCAGCATGGCCTGGGCCTCGGTGCCCACCTTCAAGAGCTTGCCGGTATTCTTGTCCAGCGCCACCACGGAGGGCTCGTTGAGCACGATGCCCTTGCCCTTCACGAAAACCAGAACCGACGCGGTACCCAGATCGATACCGATATCCTTTGCCATGGACATAGCTTCCACCTCGTTGTTCTTTCTGTCAAACGTTATTATACACGGTTTTCCCGACTGCAATCATACAGATTGTATTATATCGGCAAATGATGACGATTGCAACCGTGTTCTTTCACAAATTCCCCATTTTTCCCGCCGCTTCCTTGGGCGCGCGGGCCACGACGGCGCACGCCGCGCACGCCGCGCCGGCCCCGCGCAGCACCCGGACGCACTCGCAGAGGGTGGCGCCGGAGGTGCATACGTCGTCGATGAGCAGCACGCGCCGCCCGGCGGCGTCCGGCAGGGCGCCGAACACCCCCAGGACGTTGGCCCGCCGGGCCGCCGCGTCCCGCAGGCTGGACTGGGGCGGGGTGTGGACGGTCCTGCGCAGCAGCTCCCGGGCCTGGACGCCCCACACCCGGCAGGCCTCCTCCGCCAGGAGCCGGGCCTGATCGTAGCCCCGCTGGCGCAGCCGCCGCCGGCTCACCGGCACCCAGGTCACGGTGTCGAAGTCCCCGGCGAAGTGCTCCGCCGCGCACCGGGCCAGCAGCTCCCCCAGGGGGACCGCGGCGTCGGCGGCGCTGCGGAACTTGAAGCGCAGGACCGCCTCCCGGACCTCTCCCTGATACCACAGCGGCGCGGCGCACACCGCTCCGCCGGGGAGGACCCGGGGCCCCTCCTCCACCCAGGGGAGGGTCTTGGGGCACTTGGGGCACACCCCCGGCTCGTCCAGCACCCGGCCGCAGAAGGGGCATTTGGGCGGGAAGAGGAGCCGCCACAGCGCCTCCCGGCGGTTCATTTCCGCCGCCGGGGGTACGGCTCCGGCACGTCGGTGAGGCCCACCAGGTAGTCCACGCTGACGCCGTAAAATTCCGCCAGCTGGACGGCCAGACGCAGCGGCAGCTCCCGACCGCCACGCTCGTATTTGGAGTACAGAGACTGGTCACACACCAGCAATTCCGCAATTTGGCGCTGTTTTAGATCCCGGTCCTCCCGGAGATCCCGTATCCGAAGTCTCATTTTCATCACCGAAAATGATTGTATCCATAGGACACATTGTACTTCGTTATATTGGACTATTTGTCCTTTCTTATTCGGGATTCCACGGTCCAAAAGAAAAGGCGCCCGCCTCTCAGACGAAGGCGGGCACTGTTCGAGGGCAGCGCATTCTCTTTTGTCAAGACAAAAGAGAATGGGGGGCGCTGTTCCGGAGCCGCCACCGCAGTCCGGAGTACCGCCGCTGGCGGCGGTCGTTTTCCGCCATGGCGCGGATGGCGGCGTCGTCCCCCACCACCACCAGAAGCTCCCTGGCCCGGGTCAGGGCGGTGTACAGCACTCCCCGGACCATCAGCGACGGCGCGGCGGGCATGGCCGCCAGCACCACGCAGCGGTACTCGCTGCCCTGGGCCTTGTGGACGGTCTGGGCGTAGGCCAGATCCACCTCGCTGAGCATCTCCGCCCCGTAGAGGGCCACCCGGCCGTCGAAGTCCAGCTCCAGCCACTCCCCCGACGGGTCGATGCGCAGGATGCGGCCCACGTCGCCGTTGAACATGCCGGCGCCGGCGGCGGAGCCGTCGGATCGCTCCCAGAGCACGTCGTAGTCGTTGCGGGTCTGCATCACCCGGTCCCCCTCCCGGAAGAGCCGCTCTCCCCAGAGGATCTCCCGCTTGTCCGGCGCGGGCGGGTTCAGCGCCTCCTGGAGGCAGCGGTTGAGGCGGACGGTGCCGCAGGGACCCTTGCGGGTGGGGGTCAGCACCTGGATCTGGGCGGCGGGGATCCCCATCTTCTCCGGCAGGCGGCTCCGGCACAGCTCCACCACCGTCTGCACCGCCCGCTCCGGGTCCCGGCGGCAGAGGAAGAAGAAATCCCCCTGGCCGTTGCGCAGCTGGGGCGGCTGCCCCAGGTTCACGGCGTGGGCGTTGCGGATGATGGCGGATTCCGACGCCTGCCGGAACACCTCCCGGAGAAACACCGTCTCCACCCGCTCGCTGCGGATGAGGTCGGAAAACACGTTCCCCGCCCCCACGGAGGGCAGCTGGTCCGCGTCCCCCACCAGCACCAGCCGGGTGCCGGGCCGCAGCGCCCGCAGCAGCGCCGCGAAGAGGGGCAGGTCCACCATGGACATCTCGTCCACGATGACGGCGTCCGCCTCCAGAGGCTCCTTCTCCGTTTTCTGGAAGGTCACCATGCCGTCCTTCCAGCCCATGCCCAGCAGACGGTGGACCGTCTGGGCGTCCATGCCCGTCAGCTCGCTCATGCGCTTGGCCGCCCGGCCGGTGGGAGCCGCCAGCACCACGTCCAGGCCCATCTTCCGGAACAGGGCCACGATGGCCCGCACCGTGGTGGTCTTGCCGGTGCCGGGCCCGCCGGTGAGCAGCAGCACTCCCTGCCGCGCCGCCAGCTCCACCGCCCGCTGCTGCATGGGGGCAAAGGTGATGCCCGCCTCCTCCTGGACCTCCCGCACGGTGCGCCGGGCCTGCCGGCTGACGTCCGGCGGGGCGGCCAGGAGGCTGTTGAGCCGGGCGCAGGCGGTCACCTCCGCCTCCCACAGCCGCCGCAGGTAGCAGCCCTCCACATTGGCCACCCGCTCCTGCACCACCGTCCCGGCCTGGACCAGCGCGTCCAGCGCCGCCTCCGGCCCGTCCTCCGGACACCCCAGCAGCTGGGCCGTGGCGGCCACCAGCTTGCCCCGGGGCAGAAAGACGTGGCCGTTGCGCTCGTTGTGGCTGAGCTCAAAGGTCACCGCCGCCTGGAGCCGGGCGCTGTCCCCGGGGTCGAAGCCCATCTGCAGGGCCATCCCGTCGGCCACGGAGAAATCCACGCCCCAGTCCCCGGCGGAGAGCAGATACGGATTCCGGCGCACCATCTCCAGCGCCGCGTCGCCGTACAGCCCCCGCAGGTACATGGCCAGCACCGGAGGCAGGCCGTACCGGGCCAGAAAGGCCATGAGCCGCCGCAGCCCCATGTGGCGGCGGAAGCTCTCGGCGATCTCCCGGGCGCGCTTCGCCGTGACGCCCCGGACGGCGGTGAGCCGCTCCGGCTCCCGCTCCAGGATGTCCAGGGTGTCGGGACCGAAGCGGTCCACGATGTTCCGGGCGGTGGCGGGGCCGACGCCCTTGCAGATGCCGGAGGAGAGATAGCTGCAGATCTCCTCCTCGTCCTCCGGCAGCGCCCGCTCCAGCTCCACGGCGCGCAGCTGCTGCCCGTGCTGGGGATGCTGCTCCCACACCCCGGACACCGTCAGATGCTCCCCCGGCGCCGCGCAGGGGATGCACCCCACCACCGTCACCACCTCCCCCTCCTCGGTGAGGAGGCGCAGGACCGTATAGCCGTTTTCGGCGTTTTGAAAGATCAGGCTATGTATGGTGCCGTCGCAGGTGGTCAGCTCTTCCATGCCGCTCCTCTTCTCTTCCGTCAGTTTCCCAGGTGAAATTCTCCGGCGGAGACCAGCTCCGCGTTGTCCTCCCGGTCCGCCAGATACCGGGCCATGCTCCGGGCCTCCTCCGTGAGTCCGCAGTCCGCCAGGACGATCCGCGCCCCCGGGGCCGCCCCCTGGATGCGCCGCAGCTCCCGGACGTCCGCCTCCATGGCCAATGCCTCCCCCCGCAGGGGCAGCACCAGCAGAAGGCCCGGCACGGCGGGCCGTCCCCCGGCGTGGAGCACCGCTCCCGCCAGCAGCCACACCACGGTGGTCAGTCCCACGGCGGAAAAGAAGGAAATCAGGCCGTCTTGCAGCAATGCCATTCCAAACCGCCTCGGAACAGTCTATGCGCCGCCGGCCCTCCGCGTCAATCCGCCTCCCGGGTGATGCCCAGGGACGCCAGGATGGCCTCCTCCCGCCCCCGCATCCGCGCCTTCTGCGGCCCCTCGTCCAGATGGTCGTACCCCAGCAGGTGGAGCACCGAGTGGACCACCAGATAGGCAAGCTCCCGGCGGCGGGAATGGCCGTACTCCTTCGCCTGGGCCGCCGCGCGCTCCATGGAGATCACCATGTCCCCCAGGGGCACCAGCCCCGTGCCGGGGTCGGCGTCCCCGGCGGACGGCAGCTCCCCGGGGGCAAGCTCGAACTCCGGGAAGCTGAGAACGTCGGTGGCCCGGTCCACCTGCCGCATCTCCCGGTTGATGGCATGGATGCCCTCGTCGCCGGTGAGGAGCACGTCCACCTCGCAGGGGAAATCCACCCCCTCGGCCTCCAGCGCCGCGCGGATCACCTTCCGGATCAGGGCGCAGTTCCCGGCGCTGGCCGCGCCGGGGAGGTCGGCAGTGACCGGTATATAGTGCTTTTTGGCCATTATTTTCGCCCTTTCCCGCTTTTCGCGTTCTCATAGGCCTCATAGGCCTGGACGATCCGCTGGACCATGACGTGGCGCACCACGTCGGCGTTGGTGAGCTCGCAGATGCCGATGCCCTCCACGTTCCGCAAAACCCGCATGGCCTCCTTGAGGCCGGAGGCCTTGCCGTCGGGCAGGTCGATCTGGGTGACGTCGCCGGTGATGACGATCTTGGAGCCGAAGCCCAGGCGGGTGAGGAACATCTTCATCTGCTCCCGGGAGGTGTTCTGGGCCTCGTCCAGGATGATGAAGCTGTCGTCCAGGGTGCGGCCCCGCATGTAGGCCAGGGGGGCCACCTCGATGTTCCCCCGCTCC
>CALWXI010000203.1 GCA_944385455.1 uncultured Oscillospiraceae bacterium
GGACCAGGATGCGGTTCGCGTTCCGGGCGATCTCATCCATGCTGTGGCTTACCAGCAGGATGGTTTTTCGTTTGTTGCGGTGATAGTCCCGGATGTTGGCCATGAGGTTCTCCCGGCCGGCAGGATCCAGCCCCGCGGTGGGCTCATCCAAAATCAGCACATCCGGCTCCATGGCCAGCACACCCGCCAGGGCCACCCGGCGCTTCTGGCCGCCGGAGAGCTCAAAGGGGGACTTGTCCAGCTGGTCGTCCCGGATGCCCACCAGGCGGGCGGCCTCCCGGACACAGCGGTCCAGCTCCGCCCCTGTGCGCCCCATGTTGGTGGGACCGAAGGCGATATCCTTGTACACCGTCTCCTCAAAGAGCTGGTACTCCGGGTACTGGAACACCAGTCCCACCCGGAACCGCACGTCCCGGATCTTCTTGGGCTCGGCCCAGATGTCCTTCCCTGCCAGCAGCACCTGTCCGGAGGTAGGCCGCAGCAGTCCGTTGAGGTGCTGGATCAGCGTGGACTTGCCGGATCCGGTGTGCCCGATGATGCCCAGGAACTCTCCTTCCCGGACATCGAAGCTCACGTCCTCCACCGCGCTGCGCTGGAAGGGCGTGCCTATCCCATAGGTATGGGTAAGATGTTTGATTTGCAGGATCGGTTCCAACGGCGATTCTTCCTTCCAGTCAGTTTTGTTGCAGTGCCGCGGCGATGGCGTCAGCGCATTCCTCCACGCTCAGGGTATCCAGGGGCACATCCACCCCGTGGTGGCGCAGCCGGTCCATGAGGTCCACGGTGTCCGGCACCGTCAGTCCCATGGACCGCAGCTCCTCCACCCGGGTGAACACCGCCTGCGGCGGACCGTCCATGACCACCTTCCCGTCGTCCATGACCAGGACCCGGTCGGCCTCCTCCGCCTCGTTCATGTGGTGGGTGATGAGGATCACGGTGATCCCCTTTTCCCGGTTGAGCCGGTGCACGGTGGAGAGCACCTCCGCCCTTCCCACAGGGTCCAGCATGGCGGTGGCCTCGTCCAGCACGATGCATTCCGGCTCCATGGCAATGACGCCGGCGATGGCGATGCGCTGCTTTTGTCCGCCGGAGAGCAGATGCGGCGCGTGGGTGACAAATTCGCTCATGCCCACTGCCGCCAGGGCGTCGTCCACCCGCCGGCGGATCTCCTCCGGCGGGATCCCCAGGTTCTCCGGGGCAAACGCCACATCCTCCTCCACCACGTTGGCCACGATCTGGTTGTCCGGGTTCTGAAACACCATGCCCACTGTCCGCCGGACGGCCAGCAGCAGATTCTCGTCCAGGGTGTCCATTCCCTCCACATAGACTCTGCCGCCGGCAGGCAGCAGCACCGCGTTGAGCGTCTTGGCAAAAGTGGATTTCCCGGAGCCGTTGTGCCCCAGCACCACCACGAAGCTGCCCTTTTCAATGGCCGTATCCACGCCCCGCAGGGCATAGAGCGGCTCCTCCCCCTCCTCCGCCGGATAGGCGTATTGCAAGTTTTCCGTTCGGATGATCTCTGCCATAATTGTCCTCATTTCCGCAGCATGATATGGGCCGCATGCAGAATTGCTCCTCCCGGACCGGCCGTCCGGGATACAAGCCCCCGTACACCGCCGGAGCCGCCAGAATGCCCGGCAGCATCCGATGCAGGTCATCCGCACACATCACACATCAGGAGCCGTTATTCGCTGAACCAGCGGCCCGTGGCCCCGCAGGGCAGGGCCAGCCCCGTCTCCGTCACCGGAAGGCCCAGCTCGTCCCAGGTGCATTTGCCGCCGTATTTCTCCGCCACCAGCAGATGCAGCAGATACCCCAGCACCGAGGGAGCCAGTCCCGTGGTGTAGGAATTGATGAGGACGAACAGCGGCTTGTCCGACAGCACCCCCGCGCACAGCTTCACAAAGGGATACAGGTTCTCCTCCAGCTTCCACACCTCGCCGCCGGGACCACGGCCGTAGCTGGGCGGATCCATGATGATGGCGTCATAGGTCTTGCCCCGGCGGATCTCCCGCTCCACAAATTTGGCGCAGTCGTCCACGATCCAGCGGATGGGAGCCTCCTCCAGCCCGGAAAGCCGGGCATTCTCCCTGGCCCAGGCCACCATGCCCTTGGCCGCGTCCACATGGCACACACTGGCCCCCGCCTTGGCGCAGGCCACCGTGGCGCCGCCGGTATAGGCAAAGAGGTTCAGCACCCGGACGGGACGGCCGGCATTGCGGATCTTCTCCATGACAAAGTCCCAGTTCACCGCCTGTTCCGGAAAGAGACCCGTATGCTTGAAATTCATGGGCTTGACCTGAAAGGTCAGTTCCCCGTAGGTGATCTTCCAGCTCTCCGGAAGGGCCTTTTTCTCCCAGTGTCCGCCGCCGGTCTGAGAGCGCAGATACCGTCCGTCCGCCCGCTTCCAGGCCGGGTTCCGGCGGGGCGTCTCCCAGATGGCCTGGGGATCCGGCCGCACCAGCAGCTGCCTGTCCCAGCGCTCCAGCTTCTCGCCGCCGCCGCAGTCCAGCAGCTCATAGTCCCGCCACTTGTCCGCAATCCACATAATGCGCCTCCGATTCCGATCCACATAAAAATACATAATATTTTACACCGAAATGGCCTGCCGCGTCAATGAGAATTCCACGAAAAGAAGCGGCGGCCCAAAGGCCGCCGCTTCCCGATCCCGGATCAGTCCAGTCCCAGAACCTCCTGGCAGAACCGCTGGAGCAGCACCGCCAGATCCGCCCGGGTCGCGGTGCCGCCGCCGTCCAGCCGTCCGTCGGCACGTCCCCGCAGCACACCGGCCCCTACTGCCCATGCCAGGGCCTCCCGGGCATAATCAGGAACCGCGGCCCCGTCCGGATAGGCGGCGAGATCCGCTCCGGCTGAAGTATCCGCCCCCTGCAGCCGGGCATAACGGTACAGCATGGCCGCCAGCTGCTGCCGGGTGACGGCACCGTCTGGGCGGAAGGTGCCGTCGCCGTAGCCTGTCACCACACCCCGGGCCTGCGCCCACGCTGCGGCGGAGGCATAGTAGGCTCCCGCCGGAACATCGGGAAACGCTGAAGTACCTGTCTGCGGACTGCCTGCCAGACGGTAGAGGATCGCCGCCGTCATGCCGCGGCTGACGGAGGCCGCAGGGCGGAAGGCCGCGGCGGTGACGCCCTGCATCAGTCCCCGGCGGCGGACATATTCCACCGCAGAGGCATACCAGGCGTCCGCCGCCACATCCCGGAATCCATCCGCCTGCCCAAAGGCCGCTGCCGCTGCCCGGACCAGCTCTCCCTCATCGTCCTGGGACAGCTCCCAGAAGCCGATGCCTCCCAGGGACTGCTCCGCCGCCAGCGCCGCCTTCGCCGCCACGGACTGAGGATCCTCGTAACTGATGAAGGTTCTGTTCCCGAAGAGAACGGGCACCTGATCCCGACGGTAACCGGAAAGAGACGAATCCTTCAGCGCGTTGGACTTCACCCAGCGCCAGGTGACGGAGGCGGCGGAGTCAAAGGCGCCGCCAATGCCCCGGCTCCCGCCGGAGACGCCCTGATAACGGTAGCCGTAGAGAGGGATCCCAAGCACCAGCTTCTCCGCCGGGATACCGCTGTCCAGATACGCCTGGACACTGCCGGTGACGCCGCCGTCCCCCATGGGCGCGTTGAGTCCCGTGCGCTGGCTCCAGGGACCGGCGAAATCGTAGCCCATGAGGAAGATGTGGTCCACCGTCTCCGCCACGGCCCGGGGTTCAATATTACGCAGATACCAGGTCCCGGCGGCGCCGGCCACGCTGAGGGTATATTCCCGCCCCTCCTGCCGCTCCAGCCGGTCCAGAGCCCGGCGCACCGCCTGGAGGAGCAGGGTGAAGTTCTCCTTGTCCGCCGGGCGGCCGGCGCTGCCGGAGGCGCCGGAGACGGGATACTCCCAGTCCAGATCCACCCCGTCCAGGTCATGGGCCCTGAGGAAAGATGCGCAGGCGGCGGCAAAGGCCTCCCTCCCCGCCGCCGTGGCGGCCACATCGGAGAAATACTGGGAATCCGACCAGCCGCCCACGGAGATCACCAGATCCAGGTGGGGATGTTCCCGGCGCAGCGCCCGCAGCGCCTCCAGATTTTTCCGGTCCCGTGCCTCGTACTCCAGCGCCAAGCCCCCGGTATCCGGATCGATCTGGGCGAAGGCATAGTTGATCTGCGTCAGCTCCCCGGCAGGCAGCCGGTCCGGGGTAAACCCGGAGTGGGAGGCCCAGGCGGCGTAATACCCCACCACCTCGCCGTTACCGGCATATGTAGCCTCCCGTCCGGCTCTGCCCCCGGGAGCGGCAAGTACCGCCATCAGCGCCAGGGCGCAGCAGGCGGCAGTCCATCGGTGCCATGGTTTCATGATGCTCTGCTCCTTTCCGTACAGTGGAATTTTTGGTCAGGCACCATTGTAGCAAAGCGCCAGCGTCCCTCTCAAGGCACAAATGCTGCCATGGTCTCCAGCCGCTGACAGCAAAAAGGCGGCGGACTCCAAAGTGTCCGCCGCCTGTGGCTTTATCGGGCTGCCGCTGCCGCCGGAACAGGCTCTTCCGCCGGCGCCGTCTGGGCAGTCTGCTCCGCCAGCCGCTCCCGGGCCACCGCCAGCATCAGCTTGATGCGGTTTTCCTGGTTGACGCGGGTGGCGCTGGGATCGTAATCGATGGGCGTGATATTGGCCTGGGGATACAGCTCCCGGATCTTGTTGATCATGCCCTTTCCGCAGATGTGGTTGGGCAGGCAGCCGAACGGCTGAGCGCAGACGATGTTCTCGTATCCGGCCCGCACCAGCTCGATCATCTCCGCGGTGAGGAGCCATCCCTCGCCCATCTTGTCGCCGGTGGAGATGATGCCGTCGGTGAGCTTCACCAGCTCCCGGAAGGGCAGCGGCGCATGATAGCCGTTGTCCTTCAGCACCCGGATCATCACCTTCTCGATGCCCTCAATGAAACCCAGCACCACATCGGAGATGTGCTTTTCCAGAAAGCTGCCGCCGTAGAGCCTGGCCGTCTCCGAGAGGTTGTAGGCACAGTACTGCACGAATCCCATGAGGCCCGTCAGGTTCACCTCGCAGTCCTGAGAGGCCAGGAACTTCTCCAGGTCGTTGTTGCCCAGGGGAGAGTACTTCACGTAGATCTCGCCCACCACGCCCACTTTCACCTTGGGCACCCGGTGCACCGGGATGGAAGCGAAGTCCGCCGCGATGCGGGGCATGGCGGCCTTGACTTCCCGGCCGCTGTAGCCCCGGTCCTCCCGGATCCAGCCGCAGATGGTCTCCAGCCATTTCTCCTGACAGGCGGCCGCCGCGCCCTTTTCCAGCTCGTAGGGCTCTGTCTGGGCCTTCAGGGCCACCAGCAGATCTCCGTAATAAATCACGGAGAGGAGCTTGCGCATGAAGGGCACCGTCATGGGGAACCCAGAGTCCTTCTCCAGCCCGGAGAAGTTCAGGCTCACCACCGGCACCTGGGGATAGCCCGCCTTCACCAGAGCCTTGCGCAGCAGGTGGATGTAATTGGAGGCCCGACAGCCGCCGCCGGTCTGGGTGATGATGAGGGCGGTGTGGTCCAGGTCGTATTTTCCGGAATCCAGCGCATCCAGAAACTGCCCAATGACCAGCAGCGCGGGATAACAGGTGTCGTTATGGACATATTTCAGTCCCAGCTCGCACACCTGGCTGCCGCAGTTTTGCAGCAGCTCACAGTGATATCCGGCCTGCTCCATGGCCGCCGCCAGAATGCGGAACTGCACCGGAGCCATGTTGGGGATCAGGATCGTATGGGTCTTTTTCATCTCCGGGGTGAACCGGGGATAGTTCATCAGTGTCTCTTCCATCTCACGCCTCCTTCGCGTGTCCCTGCTGCTCATCCAGGGCGGCGAACAAGCTCCGCAGGCGGATGCGCACCGCGCCCAGATTGGTGATCTCGTCGATCTTCAGCTGCGTGTACAGCTTGCCGCCGGCGTGGAGGATCTCGCGGGTCTCATCAGACGTGATGGCGTCCACGCCGCATCCGAAGCTCACCAGATGCACCAGATCCATATCCGGCTGGCTGCAGCAGTATTTGGCGGCAGCGTACAGCCGGGCGTGATAGGTCCACTGGTTGAGCACCGTGGTGGGGAATTTCTCCACCCGGTTGGAGATGGAGTCCTCCGTCACCACTGCCGCGCCGAAGCGGGTGATCAGGGTGTCGATGCCGTGGTTCACCTCCGGGTCCACATGATAGGGGCGGCCGGCCAGAACGATGATGCGCCGTCCCTCCGCCCGGGCCTGGTCGATGATCCGCGCCCCCTCCTTGCGGATAAGGGACATGTGGTGGGCATACTCGGCATAGGCGGCGTCGGCGGCTTCCCGCACCTCGCTCTTGGAGATATCGGGGAAGTGCCGGCGGAGCACGGCATAGCTCTTTTTCGTAAAGTCCTTGGGCCGGTGGAGGCCCACGTAATCGTAGATGAATTTCGTCTCCCGGATCTCCGGGCAGTTGCCGGCGATGACCTCAGGATAATAGGCCACCACGGGGCAGTTATAGTGATTGTCCCCCAGGCCTTCGTCGAGATTGTAGGTCATGCAGGGATAGAAGATGGCGTCCAGCCCCAGCTTGCTGAGGAAGTGGATGTGGCCGTGGGCCAGCTTGGCCGGAAAGCAGGCCGTATCGGTGGGGATGGTGCGGTGTCCCTTGAGGTAGAGATCCCGGCTGGAGAGGGGGCTGTGGTAGACGGCAAAGCCCAGCTTCGTAAAGAAGGTATGCCAGAAGGGCAGCAGCTCCCACATGTTCAGGCACAGCGGCAGACCGATCTTGCCCCGCTTGCCGGGCACCGGCTTATAATCCAAAATCAGCCTGCGCTTGTAAGCATAGAGATTCCGCTCCCCGCTGTCAGACTTGCCGGTGACGGGCCGGTCGCAGCGGTTGCCGCTGATGAAGGAACTGCCGTCGGAAAAGGTACTGATGGTCAGCTGACAGTTGTTGCCGCACCGGCCGCACACCTCGCTGCGGGTCTCCTGATGGAAGGCCGCCAGCTGCTCCCGGTTCAAAAGCGTGCTGGTCTGGCCGGGCACGGCCCGGCCACGGCCATAGAGGGCGGCGCCGTAGGCGCCCATAAGGCCCGCGATATCCGGCCGGATGACCTCGGTGCCCATCTCCTTCTCAAAGGCCCGCAGCACCGCCTCGTTGTAAAACGTGCCCCCCTGGACCACGATGTTCCGGCCCAGCTCCTCGGGACTGGCGGCGCGGATCACCTTGTAGATGGCGTTTTTCACCACGGAGATGGAAAGCCCCGCGGAGATGTTCTCAATGGTGGCCCCGTCCTTCTGGGCCTGCTTGACGCTGGAATTCATGAACACCGTGCAGCGGCTGCCCAAGTCCACCGGGCGCTCGGCAAAAAGTCCCAGCTTGGCAAATTCCTTGACGTCATAGCCCAGGGCCTGGGCAAAGGTCTGGAGAAAGCTGCCGCAGCCGGAGGAACAGGCCTCATTGAGGAAGATGTTGCTGATGGCGCCCTGTTCGATCTTGAAGCACTTCATGTCCTGGCCGCCGATATCGATGATAAAGTCCACATTGGGCAGAAAATGCCGGGCGGCAGTGAAATGGGCCACGGTCTCCACCACGCCGTAGTCGGCGTGGAAGGCGTTTTTCGCCAGGTCCTCGCCATAACCGGTGGTGGTGACGGACGCCACATGCAGCGCGGGGTGCTGGTCGTACAGGCTCTGCAGCACCTCCCGGATCAGCGGCACGGGGTTGCCCAGGTTCGGCCGGTAGTCCGTAAAGAGGATGCGGGCGTCCTGATCGATGACCGTCATTTTCACCGTGGTGGAACCCGAGTCGATGCCGATGTGCACCGGAGCGGCGTAATCCGCCGTGAAGGGCACCCGAGGCACCGCGGCCTTGGCATGACGGGCCCGAAAGGCCTCATACTCCTCCTTGCCGGAAAAAAGAGGCGGCTGGGCCCGGTATGTCTCCGTGGCGCCCCGCTCCTGGAGCCGCCGGGCCACCTGCGCAATGTCAAAGGTCTGGTCGGCATAGAAAGCCGCGCCCAGCGCCACGTACAAAAGGCTGTTTTCCGGGCAGGTGCCCTTTACCCCCAGTGTACGGTCAAAGCTCTCCCGCAAAATCCGGGAAAAGGTCAGCGGCCCGCCCAGGTACAGAACGCTGCCTTTGATGGGCCGTCCCTGGGCAAGACCGGCAATGGTCTGGTTTACCACGGCCTGATAGATGCTGGCGGCGATATCCTCCGCCTTGGCCCCCTGGTTGATGAGGGGCTGGACGTCGCTCTTGGCGAACACGCCGCAGCGGGAGGCGATGGTATAAGTCTTTTCCGCCCGCTGTGCCGCCGCGTCCATTTCGTCGGCGCTCATTTTCAGAAGCGTTGCCATCTGGTCGATGAAAGCACCGGTACCGCCGGCACAGGAACCGTTCATCCGCACCTCGGTGCCGTTGGTGAGAAAGAGGATCTTGGCATCCTCGCCGCCCAGTTCGATAATGACGTCGGTGCCCGGCGCCAGACGCCCCGCCGCCACCCGGGTGGCAAAGACCTCCTGCACGAAGGGCACGTCCACGCTCTCCGCCATGCCCATACCGGCGGAGCCGGAGATGGCCAGCTCCGCCCGTCCGCCGGGAATATACCGCTCCGCCACCCGGCGCAGCAGCTCCTCAGACTTTTCCAGAATATGACTGAAATGCCGCTCGTATGTACTGTATAGGATGTTGTCCGCGTCGTCCAGCACCACGCATTTGATGGTGGTGGACCCCACGTCAAGGCCCAGTTTCAACGCTGTTTCCTCCTTTGGAAAGACCAAAATACCCAAATCCGGGCATATGTCCGCAAACTGCCACATTATATGGTATCTTACTCTTTTTCGACAGAATCCGCAACTGGTAAAATCCTGAAAGAATATAAAGAATATGTTAAAAAAGAGGTGCATTTTTCAACTGGACTTTTTCAAAGTTTATGCTATACTTGTCCCATTCAGAACCAAAACGGAGGCCTCCATGAACACTGTCCTGCTGCACTGCTGCTGCGCTCCCTGCTCTTTGAGCTGCATCGACCCTCTCCGGGCCGAGGATCTGGAGCCGGTGGCCTTCTGGTACAATCCCAACATCCACCCCTGGAAGGAATATCAGGCCCGGCGGGACTGCCTGCTGGAGTATGCACCCACCATCGGCATGGAGGTCCGGGTCCGGGAGGATTATGGCCTGCGGGACTTTGTGGAGCATGTGGCCGGAAACATCTCCGGCCGGTGTGCCTACTGCTATGAGCACCGTCTGGAGGGCACCGCCCGCTACGCCGCGGAGCACGGCTTTGCCGCTTTCACCACCACGCTGCTGGCCAGCGTCTACCAAGATCACGACAAGATCGCTCAGGCAGCGGAGCGCTATGCCCGCCAGTACGGCGTCACCTTCCTCTACCGGGATTTCCGCCCCAACTTCCGGGCGGGAAACCAGCGGGCCAGGGAACTGGGCTTTTATATGCAGAAGTACTGCGGCTGCGTCTTTTCCGAGGCGGACCGCTATCAAAAGCAGATTCTCCGGGATCAGGCCCGGTTCGCGGAGTGAGGTCCGTTGAAAATCATCAAGACCCGGCACGGCTTTCGCCGTGCCGGGTCTTCTTTTCATGGGACTGCTCAGTCCCGTTCCGTCAGGATTCCGCTGAGATCCAGAGGCTTTCCATCGCTCCAAAGGCGCTCCAGAGAGTAAAACTCCCGGGCCTCGGCGGAGAACACGTGGACCGTCACACAGCCGTAGTCCAGCAGGACCCAGGTGCCGTCCCGGTAGCCCTCCCGGCGCAGGGGAAGCTCCTCCGCCTGCTCCTTCATGGCTTTTTCCACCGCGCCGCACAGTGCGTTGATCTGGGTGTTGGAGGTGCCCGTGGCGATGACAAAGTAGTCGGCCAGGGTGGTGAGATCCGTCACCTCAATGGCGGAGATCTCCTTGCCCTTCTTTTCGTCCAGGGCCTTGGCGGCGATAATCGCAAGCTCTTTCGGTGTCATTCCATTCTTCCTTTCCCTCTTCCTATTTTACACCGCCGGAGGCGGTTCAATGATGGAGAAATCCGAACCGGGGCTCTCGGCGCTGCCGCTGCCGCCGGAGGCATCCGTGCCGCCGGAAGCATCGCCCCCGCTGGGAACATCACTCCCGCTGGAAGCACCGCTCTGACTGCCGCCGGAGTTCCCGCCGCCCTGGCCGGAAGAGCCGGCGTCGCCGGTGCTGCCGGAATCCCCGCCGCTCTGGCTGTCGCCGCCGGACGTACTTCCGCCCTGTGCGTCGGAGCCGGTATTGCCGGCATCGCCGGTGCCTTCAGAAGTGCTGGAGCCGTCTGTGCTCTCAGCGGTGCCGTCCTGGCCGGAAGCCTCTCCCCCGGTGCTGCCGCTCTGATCCGGAGCGGTGTCTCCGGTATCTCCGGAAGACGTCTCCCCCTCGCCGGAGGTCTCCCCGCCCGTGCCGCCTTCCCCGGCGGCACCGGGATCCGTGACCGTGCCGATGATCTCGCCGGTCTCCGGATCGATGAGATTGCCGTTTTCATCCGTTACGGGACCCGTGGTCTCCGGCTCCTCCTCCGTGGAGGTGGAAGGCTTCACAGGAGGCTTGGCCGCCTTGCTGTCCTCCACATAACCGGTGGAGGAACTGACGGATCCGTCGGAGTTGACGGACATGATGTCCAGATCGCTGAGGGTAAAGGTCTCCACAAAAGGACTGAGCTCGTTGTTCACCAGATTCAGCAGCTCATCCGCGATAGGGACCACGTAGGACTGCATGTTCCCGACGCTGCGGCTCCAGCAGGAGACGTTCTTATTTGGCATGGTGACAAAGTTCACGTCCTCGATCTTCAATCCGCCCAGTACCGCCTGCTGACCGAACCAGAACATGTTCTGGAAAGAGAGATCCGTCTCCACATTGTTCTGGACCACCTTGATGAAATCGTTGATCTTGGTGATGTTCTTCACCTGGAGCATCTGCTCCACCATGGCCTGCAGGAAGGCCTGCTGGGTCTTGATGCGGCCCAGGTCGCCGTCGGGATATCCCTTCATGACCCCGTTGACCTTGTTGTCGTGGCGGTAGCGCAGCACCTGCATGGCGTCGTCGCCGCTGAGAAGCCGGTAGCCCGCCGTCTGATGGATGGACAGATCCTGGTAGGGATCCTCGTAGTTCATGTCCCGGGGCACATCGAACCACACGCCGCCCATGGCATCCACGATCTCGCCCACGGCGTCCCACTCCACGATCACCTGGTAATCCGGCTCGAAGCCCACCAGCTGGCTGATCTCCTTGTAGAGGGCCTGAATGCCCTTGTCTCCGCCGCCGCCATAGTTGTAGACGGCGTTGATGCGCTTGATGTCGTAGGGGATGTTCACCATGGTGTCCCGGGGGATGGACATCACCGTGGCCTTCTGGTTGGTGACGTCGTAGCTGGCCAGCAGCATGGTGTCCGTGTTTCCGCCGCCGCCGGTGTCCCGGCCCAGGATCAGGACCGTATAGTAGTCCTCGCTCTTGCGTTCACCGTCGCTGCGGGGCCGGACGCCGTCGCCGTAGTCGATCTCCTCCGTCTCCTCGCTCTGGGGCTGCTTCTTGTTCTCCAGGTCCGGACGGACAAAGATGCTCTGGCAGGCCGCCACCGCCGTCACCACCACCGCCAGCAGGACCGCCACTACCAGCAGGATCCTCTGCTGCCGGGTCAGGCGGCTTTTCTTTTTCTGCTTTTGGGGCTTTTCCACCCGATTCCCACCGCTTTTGTCTTTGTTCTTTCTCAGCATTGCCTTCTCTTATCCTTTCAACGCGTCCCGCGCCTCCAGTGTGGCGCGGTGTACGGGATTGCCCATGTCCTCCATCTCCCGGACCGTCATCTCCAGGCCCATCAGGAGGCCTTTGTCCAGATCCTCATAGCAGGCCCGGCGCAGCTCCTCCACTCCGGGAAAATCCCGGGTGGGCTCGATATAGTCCGCCAGATACATGATCTTTTCCAGCAGCGTCATGCCCGCGTGACCGGTGGTGTGCCACCAGATGGCCCGGTAGATCTCATCGTCCACGCCGAACACATCCCGGGCGATGGCCGCGCCGGTCTTGGCGTGGAGGAGCTTGAGCGCCTTCCGCTCCAGTTCGTCCAGGGAGATCTCATACCGCGCGCACAGTGCCAGCTGCTCTTCCATACCCAGCTTCTTCGTGCAGTCGTGGAGCAATGCCGCCACCCGGGCCTTCTCCACGTCCGCGCCGTAGCGCTCCGCCAGACGGATGGCCTCCTGCTCGGTCCCCAGCACGTGGGGGATGCGCTTATACTTCAAATAGCTCAGCGCCACCGGGCGCAGCCGGGAAAGGGGCAGATGCTTCAGATCCGCGCCGGTGCCGTACAGGCCCTGGCGCAGGATATAGCCGTATACCGCCGGGGGCAGCAGCGCTCCGCCCTCGCCCCGGGCCAGCCGCTCCCGCAGCTCCGTGGAGGACACATCCACCACGCCGGGGATGGTAAGGGTAAAGAGCCTGGCCTGAGGGTAGGTGCGGTAGAGGTAGTCCCGCTGCACGGAGAAGAGCTCTTCCGTGTCCGCCTCCGTGCGTCCGAAGGCGGCGATGCCCGCCAGGGAGAGGATCCGCTCCGGCTCATGCCAGGCCTGCAGGGTTAAAAACATATCCGTCCCCATCAGCAGCCAGAAATCGTCGCCGGGATGTTGCTCCTTCAGCACCGCCAGAGTGTCGGCGGTGAAGCTCTTGCCGCGGCGGTGGATCTCCAGATCCAGCACCTCCACCTGGTCCCCCAGCCCCAGCTGGTCCGCGGCAAGACGGGTCATCTCCAGGCGCTGCTCCGGCGTGGGACCGTCAGCAGGCAGGTTCTTGTGGGGCGGGAGCCCCGCCGGGATCAGCAGCAGCCGGTCCAGCTTCAGTACTTCAAATACCGCCCGGGCCGCCGCCACATGTCCCAGGTGGGGCGGGTTGAAGGTCCCGCCGTATACGCCGATCTCCACGCCCTCATCTCCTTACATTCCGCACCCCGGAATGCCGCTGCTCCGCGCCGCCAGAATCTCATCCAGCAG
>CALWXI010000204.1 GCA_944385455.1 uncultured Oscillospiraceae bacterium
ACTGGTGCGCCGGCCGGGGCATCCCCTGCTTCACCGGCAGCGGCGACACCCGGGCGGAGATGGCCCGGTCCGGCCGCTCCCTGGAGGAATGCGCCCGGGACCTGCGCTATTCCTTTTTGCGGGAGACAGCCCGGCGCGAGGGTTTCCCCGCCATTCTCACCGCCCACCATGCCGACGACAACGCCGAGACCATGCTGCTGAACCTGATTCGTGGCACCGGCACCGCGGGCCTTGCGGGGATCCCTCCCGTCCGGGGGAACCTCTACCGCCCCTTCCTGGGGCTGAGCCGGGAAGCACTGGCAGACTATGCCCGCCTTCACGGCATCCCCCATGTGGAGGACGAGACGAACCAGGAGGAGATCACCGCCCGGAATGTGCTGCGCCACCAGGTATTTCCGGTGCTGCGGCGGCTGAACCCCCGGGCGGTGGAGCACATGAGCGCCGCCGCCGGTGTGCTGGCGCGGGAACATGCCGCTTTGGAGGAACTGGCGCAGGCCCTGGTCCGGCAAGCCGTCGATACCCCGCAGGGGCTCTCCATTCCACGCTCCGCTCTGGCGGAAGCCCCCCCGGCCGCGGCGGAGCGGGCCGCTCTGCATCTGTTGGCCGCGGCAGCGGGACACCGCCGGGACCTGACCGCCGCCCACGCGGAGGCCCTGGTATCCCTGGCGGCATCCGGCCGGGAAGCCGCTCAGGTATCCATGCCCTACGGCTTGACGGCCCGGCTGGGAGGGTATACATTGTATCTGGAACACACTGGCACACCGCCTCCCTCCATAGACCTGGTCCCGGAGAAAGTGCTGGCTTTCGGTCTCTGGCAGGTGCGGCTGAGCCGCAGCCCGGAGCCGGGTGCCCTGGCGCTGGCTTCGACGGACCAGCCTCTGCATCTGACCGCCTGGCGCTCCGGGGACCGCATGACCCTGCCCGGCAGCCGGGGCAGCCGCTCCCTGAAGCGGCTGTGCGCCGAGCGGGGCATTCCGCCCCTGGAGCGGGATACACTGCCGGTGCTGCGGGTGGGAGATGCGGCCGCAGCCGTTCCCGGCGTGGGCGTGGACGTGAATTTTGCACCTGCGGACGGCCACGCCCTGTTCGTATCATTTATGAAGAAAGACAGAGGAGACTGGACATGAAAAGTGAGATGGAGGCAAACATCCTCAAGGTGCTCATCACCGAGGAGGAACTGCACCGCCGGGTGGCGGAGATGGGCGAGGAGCTCTACCGGCGGTTTGAGGGCAAAAATCCGCTGTTCCTGGGCGTGCTGAAAGGTTCCTTCGTATTCATGGCGGACCTGGTGCGGGCCTGTCAGGTGAAAAGCGACGTGGAGTTCATCGCCGTCAGTTCCTACCAGAACGCCACCGCCTCCTCCGGCCGGGTACAGATCACCCACGACCTGCAGCAGGACATCACCGGCCGTCACCTCATCATTGTGGAGGACATCCTGGATTCCGGCAACACCCTGGCCTTCCTGCGTCAGTATTTCCTCACCAAGGGTGCCGCGTCCATCACCATCGTGACGCTGCTGGACAAGCCCTCCCGCCGGACCAAGGCCATTTCCGCCGACCTCTCCGGCTTCACCGTGCCCGACGAGTTCGTGGTGGGCTACGGACTGGATTATGCCCAGCAGTACCGCAACGTCCCTTATATCGGCGTTTTGAAGCCCGAGGTCTACACCCACGGCTGACGGTGCCGCAACGCTAGCAAAGGAGGTCCCCACGCCGTGACAAAAAAGCGCGCCCCAAATTTCAGCATTTTCTTTTTGCTGCTGGTGATCGCCATGTGCGTGAGCCTGCTCTGGCAGATGGACAGCCAGAGCGGCCAGCTGGAATACTCCCAGGTCCGGCAGCTGTTCCTGCAGGAAAAAGTGGAGACGGTGGAGATCGACACCGATCTGACCATGACGCTGACCCTCCGGGAGCCCCTGAACGGCAGCAGCACGGTCCAGTACAAGCTTTACAGCTTCCAGCTTTTCTACGATGATCTCAATGACCTGGTGTCGGAACAGTACGCCCAGGGCATCATCAAATCCTACGATTACCCCGACGCCCCTACCACCAACTGGCTGGAGGTGCTGCTGCCCTGGGTGCTGACGGCGCTGCTGCTGGGTGCCCTGTGGTACTTCATGTTCGCCCGGGGCCAGAGCGGCGTGGGGCCGGACCGGATGGCCAAATTCGGCGCCGCCCGCACCCGGACGCTGTCCGATGGGGACAAGAAGGTCACCTTCGACGACGTGGCCGGTGCGGACGAGGAAAAGGAGGAGCTTCAGGAGGTGGTGGACTTCCTGAAGGATCCCCGGAAATACATCTCCCTGGGCGCCCGGATCCCCAAGGGCGTGCTGCTGGTGGGCCCTCCGGGCACCGGCAAGACCCTGCTGGGCAAGGCCGTGGCCGGTGAAGCCGGCGTGGGCTTCCTCTCCATCTCCGGCTCCGACTTCGTGGAGCTGTACGTGGGCGTGGGCGCCAGCCGGGTCCGGGACCTCTTCGACCAGGCGAAGAAAAGCGCCCCGGCCATCGTGTTCATTGACGAGATCGACGCCGTGGGCCGGCAGAGAGGCACGGGCCTGGGCGGCGGCCACGACGAGCGGGAGCAGACCCTCAACCAGCTGCTGGTGGAGATGGACGGCTTTTCCTCCAATGAGGGCGTGGTGGTGCTGGCCGCCACCAACCGGGCCGACGTGCTGGACCCCGCGCTGCTGCGGCCCGGCCGCTTTGACCGGCAGATCTACGTGGGCCTGCCGGACATCCAGGGCCGGGAGGACATTCTGAAGGTTCACACCGCGGGCAAGCCCCTGGCGGAGGATGTGGATCTGCGCCGCCTGGCCCAGGGCACCCCGGGCTTTACCGGCGCCGATCTGGAAAACCTCATCAATGAGGGCGCCCTGCTGGCCGCCCGGAAAAACCGCAAATTCATTGCCATGGAGGATCTGAAGGAGGCCGAGATCAAAGTCATCGCCGGTCCCGAGAAGAAGAGCCGCATCATCCCCCAGCACGAGCGGGAACTCACCGCCTGGCACGAGGCGGGTCACGCCGTGGTGATGCACCTGCTGCCGGACCACGATCCCGTCACCCAGATCTCCATTGTTCCCCGGGGCCAGGCCGGCGGCATGACCATCGCCCTGCCCGAGGAGGACCGCTCCTACCTCTCCAAGCGCTACATGGAGGACCAGATCGTGGCCCTGCTGGGCGGCCGGGTGGCTGAGCAGCTGTGCCTGGGAGACATCTCCACCGGCGCCAGCAACGACATCCAGCGGGCCTCCCAGATCGCCCGGAAGATGGTGGCCTCCTACGGCATGAGCCGCCGCATCGGCGCCGTGTCCTTCGAGTCCGGCCACGACGAGGTGTTCATCGGCCGCACCATGACCCAGGGCCGCAGCTACTCTGAGGCCGTGGCCGCTCAGATCGACGAGGAGATCCGCCAGCTCATCAACGCCTCCTATGCCCGGTGCGAGGCTTTGCTCAGCAGCCACCGCGCCCAGCTGGACGCTGTGGCCCGCTACCTGCTGGCGCATGAGACCATGGAGCGAGAGGTCTTCCTGGCCGTCTTCAGCGAGGCAGACGCCCCCGGCGAAGCCGCCCCTCCCGACGCCCCAGCCCCCGACCCCGCATAACCCCACCGCCGCCTGCGCATGCTGTGCAGGCGGCATTTTTTGCCCCTTCCTGGCAAACCCATCAATGCAGCATCTCCTTTTTCCGGTCCGATTCGTCAAAATACACAAAAGTATTGTCCGTGAATCACGGACATCTGTCAAAGAATTTTTCTTCTGCTCAGCAGATTGTCTCTGTTTGACGGACATTCTGCACACATAGAGCGTACGAGCATGCTGCCGGCCGGGCCGGGAGCGTGTATCTTTCTGTGTATTATTCATCTTGCAATGCATGGGAAAAGCACGTAAAATGCTGGACATGCAGGGAGCGCGCGCGTTCCCAACGACAGGAGGATGAATCGAATGAAGAAGTTTTCCGCTCTTATGCTGACGCTGGCGCTGACGGCGGGCCTGCTGGCCGGCTGCGGCGGCTCCGGCGAGGAAGCCGCTCCGGAGTCCGGCGAGTCCGGCGCCAAAGTGGTCAAGATCGGCGTTTACGAGCCCCAGACCGGTGACAACGGCCCCGGCGGCAAGCAGGAGATTCTGGGCATGCAGTATGCCAATTCCGTCCAGCCCACCGTGGAGATCGCCGGCGAGACCTACGAGGTCCAGCTGGAGATCGTGGACAACCGCACCACTCCCGAGAACGGCCCCTCCGCTGCGGCGGAGCTGGTGAACCGGGGCGTATCCGTGGTGCTGGGCTCCTACGGCTCCGGTGTGTCCGTTGCCGGCGGCCAGGTCTTTGAGGAAGCCGGCGTCCCCGCCATCGGCGTCACCTGCACGAACCCTCAGGTGACCTCCGACTATGACTGCTATTTCCGCATCTGCTTCACCGATCCCTTCCAGGGTCCCGCCCTGGCCAGCTACGCCTATGACGGCCTGGGCGTCACCACCGCCTACACCCTGGCCATGCTGGGCAGCGACTACGATCAGGGCCTGGTGCACTACTTCACCGAGGCCTTCGAGGCCCTGGGCGGCACCGTGATCTCCGAGGACTTCCCGGAGGGCAGCGCCAACTTCGTCTCCTATATCAACAACGCCAAGAGCGCCGGCGCCGGCGTCATCTTTGCTCCCGTGTCCACCAACTACGCCCAGCTCATCATTGAGGCCGCCAGCGCTCAGGGCTTTGAGGGCTCTCTGCTGGGCTCCGACACCTGGGACAACAACAAGGTGGCCGAGAGCGCCGTGGGCAAGGACGTCAGCGTGGAGGTCACCACCTTCTACCAGGAGGGCGGCGATCCGGAGTTCGACGCGGGCATCAAGGAGTGGATCAACGCCAATCCCGACGCCAAGACCAATAACGGCGGCAACGACATGGTGGCGGCCGTCACCGTCATGGGCTACGACGCCTACTTCACCGCCCTGGAGGCCCTGAAGGCCGCCGGCAGCACCGATCCCCAGGCCGTGATGGAGGCCCTGCCCTCTGTGACCTACGAGGGCGTCTCCGGCCATATCGAGTTCGACGACATCGGCGACGCCAAGCGGGATCAGGCCTATATCAAGACCGCCAACACCGAGACCGGTGCCTGGGACTTCGTGAAGGTCCAGGGCGTGGAGTAATCCCGCTCACCGACGCATGCAGCGGGGGACGGCGGACGCCGCCGTCCCCCTTTTTCCGCACCGGGGTGCCTCGAAAGGGCGGGCCGCCCGCCCTTTCGAGACGACCCGGCTGCCCCATTTTCACACCAAGGAGGTTTTCTCATGCAGGAGATACTGCCCTATCTCATCAACGGCGTGTCCGTGGGCGGCCAGTACGCCCTCATCGCCATCGGCTATACCCTGGTCTACGGCATCCTCCGCCTGATCAACTTTGCCCACGGCGATGTGTTCATGGTGGCGGGACTGGTGATGGTGTACACCACCACCGCCCTGCCCATGTACGCGGCGCTGCCCCTGGTGCTCATTGCCACGGTGGCGCTGGGCTTCGTCATCGAGCGGGTGGCCTACAAGCCCCTGCGCACCGCCCCCCGGATGTCCCTGATGATCTCCGCCATCGGCGTCAGCTACCTCATTCAGAATCTGGCGTTCTATATTACCGGCGGCGTGCCCCAGCCCGTCACCGTCCCCATTCCCTGGATCTCAGAAAATGTGCTGCTCTTCGGCCAGTCCACCAAGCGGGTGACGCTGGTGACCCCGGTGCTGACCCTTTTGCTGGTGGTGGGGCTGGTGTACCTCATCAACCACACCCGGATGGGCATGGCCATGCGGGCCGCGGCCAAGGATTTTGAGACGGCCCAGCTCATGGGCGTCAAGATCAACGCCGTCATCTCCGTCACCTTCGTCATCGGGTCCTTCCTGGCGGCGGTGGGCGCGCTGCTGTACTTTACGAACTACCCCTCCGTGGGCATTACCTCCGGCGCCATGCCGGGCCTCAAGGCCTTCGTGGCGGCGGTGTTCGGCGGCATCGGCTCCATCCCCGGGGCGGTGGTGGGCGCCTTCATCATCGGCCTCTGCGAGGAGCTCATCAAGGGCCTGGGCTACACCACCTTCTCCGACGCCTTCACCTTCGCGCTTTTGATCGTGGTGCTGTGCGTGCGGCCCACGGGCCTTTTCGGCGAAAAGGTCACGGACAAGGTGTAAGGAGGAAGCATGATGACAAAACGCAACAAGACGCTGTTCACCGCCGTGGTGCTGGCCGCGGCGCTGGCGGCCAGTCTCCTGGTGGACTGCTTCCTGCCCAGCTACCACATCGCCGTTCAGGTGATCCAGAAGGCCACCGTGTACGCCCTGGTGGCGGTGTCCATGAACCTGCTCAATGGCTTTACCGGCCTTTTCTCCCTGGGACAGGCGGGCTTCATGCTGCTGGGCGCCTACGCCTACGGCGTGCTGACCATCCCCGTGGACAAACGGGCAAGCGTATACCAGTATTTTGACGGCGGCGCCATCCACTTCTCCGTTCCGGAGATCTTCTCCGGCGTGCTGGGGGAAACGGTCGGCACCACCGTGGGCATGCTGGCGGCGCTGCTGGTGGGCGGATTGCTGGCAGCGCTGATGGCCTACCTCATCGGCCTTCCGGTGCTGCGGCTCAAGTCCGACTATCTGGCCATTGCCACGCTGGGTTTTGCCGAGATTTTACGGGCTTTCTTCCAGTGGAACGCCCTGGGTCCCATCACCAACGGCTCCAACCTTCTGAAAAGCTATCCCGCCTTCTCCCATGTCACACCCTATGTGGTGCTGGCGGGGGTGATGATCGCCTTCATCGTGCTGCTTATCAATTCCACGTATGGCCGGGCTTTCAAGGCCATCCGGGACGACGAGGTGGCAGCGGAGGCAATGGGCATCAACCTGGCCCGGCACAAGCGGATGGCTTTCGTCATCAGTTCCTTCTTTGCCGGCATCGGCGGGGGCATGATGGCCATGTATATGGGCACCATCGCCGCGGCTCCCTTCAAAAGCTCCTTGACCTATGAGATCCTGCTGATCGTGGTCATCGGCGGCATCGGCTCCATCACCGGCTCGGTGCTCGCCAGCTTCCTCTATATCTTCAGCTCCGAGTGGCTGCTGCGGGGTCTGGACGCCGGCACCTTCCTGGGCATCAATGCCCCGGGCATCTTCAAAAACGGTTTCCGCATGGCGGTATTCTCCGTCATCATCATGGTGATCGTGCTGTTCTTCCGCCGCGGCCTCATGGGCGACAAGGAGCTTCCCGACCTGCCGGACATGCTCCGAAACGGCATCCGGAAGCTGCGCGCGCCTGGGCGCGGAAAGGAGGCGGGGAAATGAGCGGGCAGATCCTGAAAGTGGAAAACGCCACGATGCAGTTCGGCGGCGTGGTGGCCGTGGATAACCTGAATCTGGAGATCAATCAGGGGGAGATCGTGGCCCTCATCGGCCCCAACGGCGCCGGCAAGACCACCGCCTTCAATGTGGTCACCGGCGTGTATCAGCCCACCAACGGCGCGGTGTGGTTCCGGGAGCAGAAGATCATCGAAAACCATCCCCACGGCAAGATGAAAAAGCTTTACAAGGGCCAGCACGCCGGGGAGTACCCCCAGGTCCTCGCCCCTACGCCGGACAAGATCACAAAGCTGGGCATGGCCCGGACCTTCCAGAACATCCGGCTGTGGAAGTCCCAGACGGTGTTCGACAACGTGCTCATTGCCAAGCACTGCCGCTCTACCAGCAATTTTCTCTCCGCAGCCTTCCGGCTCAACCGCCGGGAGGAGGCGGAGCAGCGCCGCAGCGTGGAAGCGCTGCTGGAGACGGTGGGGCTGGCCGACGTGAAGGACGAGCTGGCCACCTCCCTGCCCTACGGCAAGCAGCGCCGGCTGGAGATCGCCCGGGCGCTGGCGGCGGAGCCGGAGCTGCTGCTGCTGGACGAGCCGGCGGCAGGTATGAATCCGCAGGAGACCGACGAGCTGACGGCCTTCATCGGACAGATCCGGGACCAGTTCCATCTCACGGTATTCCTCATTGAGCACCACATGAACCTGGTGATGGGCATCTCCGACCGGATCTATGTGCTGGACTTCGGCAAGCTCATCGCCCAGGGCACCCCGGCGGAGATTCAAAACAACAAGCGCGTCATCGACGCGTACCTGGGGGTGGCGGAAGATGCTTAAGATCGAAAATCTCCATGTGGCCTACGGCGGAATTCAGGCCCTGCGGGGCATCTCTCTGGAGGTGCCCGACGGCAAGATCGTCACCCTCATCGGCGCCAACGGCGCCGGCAAATCCACCACCCTGCGCACCATCTCCGGTCTCGTGAAGGCCCAGTCCGGCTCCATCCAGTGGAACGGAGAGGAACTGCTGGGCAAGCCCATCGACCGCATCATCAGCGCCGGCATCGCCATGAGTCCCGAGGGACGCCGGGTGTTCGCGGACATGACGGTGCTGGAGAACCTGAAGATCGGCGCGTACCTGCGCCGGGACCGGGCGGAGATCCAACGGGACCTGGACTGGGTCTACAATCTCTTTCCCCGGCTCAAGGAACGCAGCTGGCAGCTGGCGGGCACCCTCTCCGGCGGCGAGCAGCAGATGCTGGCGGTGGGCCGGGCGCTGATGTCCCGCCCCCGGCTGATGATGCTGGACGAGCCGTCCCTGGGCCTTGCGCCGCTGGTGGTGCAGGACATTTTCTCCATCATCCGGG
>CALWXI010000205.1 GCA_944385455.1 uncultured Oscillospiraceae bacterium
GGAGCTGATCCGCCGCAAGCTGGGCAAGGACGCCTACGCCATGACCATCACGCTGCTTCTGAACTCCGAGGGCAAGAAGATGGGCAAGACCGCCTCCGGCGCGGTGTGGCTGGACCCCAACAAGACCAGCCCCTTCGACTTCTATCAGTACTGGCGCAACGTGGGGGACGCCGACGTCCTCAAGTGCATCCGGATGCTGACCTTCCTGCCCCTGGAGCAGATCGACGAGATGGACAAGTGGGAGGGCAGCCAGCTCAACACCGCCAAGGAGATCCTGGCCTTCGAGCTGACGAAGCTGGTCCACGGCGAGGAGGAGGCCGCCAAGGCTCAGGAGGCCGCCCGGGCTCTCTTCGGCGGCAGCGGCGATTCCGCCAACATGCCCTGCACAAAGCTGTGCCGGGACGATTTCTCCGCTGAGGGCGAGATCGACATTTTGACCTTGCTGGTCAAGTGCGGCCTGTGCGCCTCCAAGGGCGAGGCCCGGCGGCTGGTGCAGCAGGGCGGCGTCAGCGTCTGCGGCGAAAAGGTGAGCGATATCGAGGCCAAGTTCAGCTGCAAGGCCTGCTGCGGCGAGGGCGCCATCATCAAAAAGGGCAAGAAGGTCTATCACAAGGCCATGCTGGAAGAATAAGCCATCAGCAGACGCGGCGCCTCAGGCGCCGCGCCTGCTGCGCGTTATCAGAAAACAGGAAAGGATTACGAAAAAGAGACTATGATCACTGTCAATGACGTCAGCGTGAATTTCTCCGGACAGACCCTCTTCAAACATGTGGATCTGAAATTCACCCCCGGCAACTGCTACGGCATCATCGGCGCCAACGGCGCGGGCAAGACCACCTTTCTCCGGGTGCTCTCCGGAGATCTGGAGCCTACCACCGGCGAGGTCGTCATCCCCAAGGAGGAGCGGATGAGCGTCCTGAAGCAGGACCATTTCCAGTACGACGCCTACTCCGTGCTGGACACCGTCATCATGGGCAATCAGCACCTCTACGATGTCATGAAGGAGAAGGAGGCCCTCTATGAGAAGGAGGACTTCACCGACGAGGACGGCGTGAAGGCCAGCGAGCTGGAGGCGGAATTCGCTGAGATGGGCGGCTGGGAGGCCGAGAGCGACGTCTCCCGCCTGATCCAGGGCCTGGGCCTCTCCAATGATATCCTCTATTCCGAGATGTCCAGCCTCACCGCCAAGGAGAAGGTGAAGGTGCTGCTGGCCCAGGCGCTGTTCGGAAAGCCGGACATCATCCTCCTGGACGAGCCCACCAACCACCTGGACATCCAGGCCATCGAGTGGCTGGAGGACTTCCTCATGGATTGCGAGGCGCTGACCATCGTGGTCAGCCACGACCGCCACTTCCTCAACACCGTCTGCACCAGCATCGTGGACGTGGACTACGGCGGGATCAAGATGTACGTGGGCAACTACGAGTTCTGGTATGAGTCCAGCCAGCTGGTCCAGCGGATGATCCGGGACCAGAACCGGAAGAACGAGGAGAAGATCAAGGAACTGCAGGCCTTCATTGCCCGCTTCTCCGCCAACAAGTCCAAATCCAAGCAGGCCACCGCCCGCCGCAAGCTCCTGGACAAGCTGACGGTGGAGGAGATGCCCGCTTCCTCCCGCCGCTATCCCTTCGTGGGCTTCACCATGGACCGGGAGCCAGGCAAGGAGATCCTGGCCGTGGAGGGCCTTTCCAAGACCGTGGACGGCCGCAAGGTGCTGGACAACGTGTCCTTCCGGGTGAACAAGGGGGATAAGATCGCCTTTGTGGGAGAGGATGAGATCGCCAAGACCACCCTCTTCAAGATCATCATGGGAGAACTGGAGCCGGATGAGGGGTCCTACAAGTGGGGCACCACCATCACCACCAGCTATTTTCCCCTGGACAACTCCGCTTTCTTCAACGACTGCGATCTGAATCTGGTGGACTGGCTGGGCCAGTACACCGGCAATACCGCCGACGAGAACACCGAGTCCTTCAAGCGTTCCTTCCTGGGGCGGATGCTCTTCTCCGGCGACGACGTGTTCAAGCCCGTGAAGGTCCTCTCCGGCGGCGAGAAGGTGCGGTGCATGCTCTCACGGATGATGCTCTTCGGCTCCAATGTCCTGGTGCTGGACCAGCCCACCAACCACCTGGATCTGGAGTCCATCACCGCCGTCAACAACGGCCTCATCGACTTCAAGGGCGTGGTGCTCTTTGCCAGCCATGACCATGAGTTCGTGCAGACCATTGCCAACCGCATCATGGAGTTTACCGACGGCAGCCTCATCGACAAGATGTGCACCTACGACGAGTATATTGACGGCCAGCGGGAGGAAATGCTGGCCCGGCTGGGCCGCTGAGGCGTTGTCACTGAACTGAATTGCAGCCCTTGCCACCGAATTGCAGTTGAAACAAAATGCGCCGTCCCATATCTTGTTGAAAAGAGGAGTGGTGCGGTCTGCTTTATGAAAAACACACGCATTTGCTTACTGCGGCAGCAGACTGTACCGCTCCAGGGTCTCCCGAATGCGCCGGAGGTTCGCTTCGCTGGGTTCGCACAGCGGCAGGCGCAGGGTCCCCACCTTCCAGCCCATGAGATTCAGCGCAGTTTTCACCGGAATGGGGTTCACCTCGCAGAAAAGGGCGTCGATGAGGTCCTTGAGCTGGATCTGCAGCGCTCCGGCGGCGGCGAAATCGTTGGCAAGGCACAGGGACACCAGCTGGTGCATCTGGGCGGGAATCAGATTGGCTGCCACGGAGATGACACCCTTGCCGCCCAGTGCGCAGATGGGCACTGTCTCGTCGTCGTTGCCGGACCAGATGTAAAAGTCCTCCGGGCACAGCGCCCGGGTGCGCTGAACGGCGCCCAGGCTGCCGGAGGCCTCCTTGACACCATGGATATTGGGGTGAGCAGACAGGCGGGCATAGGTTTCCGGGGCAATGGAGACACCCGTGCGGGAGGGGACATTGTAAAGGATCATGGGGGAGGATACTGCGTCGGCCAGGGTGGTAAAGTGACGCACCAGCCCCTCCTGGGTGGCCTTATTGTAATAGGGCGTCACAGTCAGCAGGGCATCTGCGCCGGCCCGTTCCGCGTCCCGGCTGAGGGCAATGGAGGTCTCTGTGGAATTGGACCCCGATCCGGCGATCACCGGGACCCGGCCCTCCGCATGCTCCACGCAGAAGGCTATGGCCTGCATCCGCTCCCGGTAAGTCATGGTGGAGGCCTCGCCGGTGGTACCGCAGACGATGATGGCATCGGTGCCGCTGCTGATCTGAAAGTCCAGCAGCCGTCCCATTGCCTCCAGATCCACGGTCCCATCGGAAAAAGGCGTCACGATTGCCACACCAGAGCCTGTAAAGATCGGAAGCTTCACATATACTCCTCCTTCAAACAAAAAATGAAAAGAAGCAGATACCCTGAATCACAGGGTATCTGCTTTCTTTTGTGAGGATAAAACCGGATTTACCGCGCCTCGATATAGCCCTTGGCACACAGCAGCTCGGCCAGCAGCACCGCGCCGCCGGCGGCGCCCCGAAGGGTGTTGTGGGAGAGGCAGACGAATTTGTAATCATACTGGGTATCCGGCCGCAGGCGGCCGATGGATACCGCCATGCCGTGCTCCAGATTCCGGTCCAACCGGGTTTGTGGACGGTTTTCCTCTTCAAAGTAATGGAGGAACTGCTTGGGAGCGGAGGGGAGATCCAGCTCCTGAGCGGGGCCGCGGAAGGCAGCCCAGTCGGACTTGATCTGCTCAGCAGAGGGGGCCTTGCCGGCGGCGAACTTCATGAACACGGCGGCCATGTGTCCATCCTGACAGGCCACCCGGAAGCACTGAGCGGTGATGGAGGGGCCTTGGGCCTTGACGATCTTCCCCTCTTCGATATGGCCCCAGAGCTTCAGGGGCTCCTGCTCACTTTTTTCCTCTTCACCGCCGATGTAGGGGATGCAGTTGTCTACCATTTCCGGCCAGCGGGCAAAAGTCTTTCCGGCGCCGGAAATGGCCTGATAAGTACACACCAGGACCCGCTCCAGGCCGTACTTCTTCAGGGGATGCAGAGCGGGGACATAGCTCTGGAGAGAGCAGTTGCTCTTGACGGCAATAAACCCCCGCTTGGTGCCCAGACGCCTGCGCTGGGCATCAATGATCTGGATATGGTCGGCATTGATCTCCGGCACCACCATGGGCACATCATCCGTCCAGCGGTGGGCGGAGTTGTTGGAGACGATGGGACACTCCAGCTTGGCGTATTTCTCCTCCAGGGCTCGGATCTCTTCTTTTTTCATATCCACGGCGCAGAAACAGAAATCCACCATTCCGGCCAGTTTTTCCGCATCGGCCTCGGCGTCCAGCACCGTCAGCCCGGCGGCTTCCTGCGGCATGGGGATGTCCAGAGCCCAGCGGCCCTCCACGGCCTGGGCATAAGTCTTACCGGCACTGCGGGCGCTGGCAGCCACAGCAGTGAGACGGAACCAGGGGTGATTTTCCATCAGAGTAATGAACCGCTGTCCCACCATGCCTGTGCAGCCAATGACGCCCACCTTGTACTCTTTCATATGCTCTTCCTCCTGCGGCGGCGGGCCAAACGGTCTGCCGCGGATTTTTGGTTGAATGTGCCGCCTTTTTATATTATAATACACACAATTGGGTTATGACGTCGTGTGTATCTGTGAGGCGGACATTTGTATGTATGTTAGCATACTTTTCCGCTTCCGTCAAGGCTGTGCCTTTGGGAGGTTCCATGAAAAAGCTGCTTATCACCATGATGTTCGTTGTGACATTTTTCACATGTACGGCGATTTCCGCCTCTGCAGTCGTCAATGATACGATAAAGGTGGGGCTGCGGTATGGTTCCGACGCCCTGTTTTCCGCCAATCTGGAGAACGCGGAGGGCGAAGGATATGCCTTCGGCTATTTCGATGACAGGCGTCGGTTTCAGGAGCTGGGATGGACAGAGGAGACCACCATCTCTATGACTGCCGCTGGTGACATTTATATGAACGAAAGCGGCACCTATTCCAGGAACATGCCCTCCGGCACCTATCGGTATCTGGGCCCTTGGCATGTTCAGCTGGATGGATTTGCCTCCTTTGACGAGGCGTCGGACGCGGCGAACGAAGTGGATGGCTGGCCCGCCTGGATTTCCGGAGAATACGTGGTTCGTACAGGGGCATACGGGTCCCGCCGTGAGGCCCAGGAGGCGCTGGATACGCTGGGTGTTTCCGGTGATGTGGTGTGCTCCTCTGATACCGGGATCATGGTGACGGTTACCCGTACCGCGCGGGTTCTCTTTGAGTTCGACGATCAGGGCATCACAGACCTTGGCGTGCAGCCGGATGGCTGGGGGGACGAACCGATTACCTGGTTCAAGGGGTATCGCTACCGTGGCGGCTTTGAGTACGCACGGATTACGGGCGGAGATCTGAACGTCATCAACGTGGTGGATCTGGAGGATTACGTCAAGGGTGTGATTCCACACGAGATGAGCGGTGACTGGCCGTTGGCGGCTCTGGAGGCCCAGGCGGTCTGCGCCCGTACATATGCCTGCCGCACCACCAAGCATTTGTCATCCTACGGTTTTGATGTGTGCAATACCACCGACTGCCAGGTCTACAACGGTGTGAATGCCTCCACCAGCCGCAGCGACGAAGCAGTGGACAATACGGCGGGGCAGTGCGTCTATTATGACGGGCGGCTGGCAGAGACCGTATATCATTCCTCAGATGGTGGGGCCACCGAGGATGCTGCCAATGTCTGGGGCGGGGAGGTACCCTATCTCCGGGGCAAGAGTGACCCCTATGAGGCCCAAACCTCCATTCCGGACTATCACTATACCGTGACCTATACCCGGGACGAATTGACATGGGTGCTGCAAAATAGCGGTTATGACATCGGGAATGTGACCAATGCCTATATTTCGGCCTACACACCGTTGGGCAACGTTTATAAGGTGACTTTTGAAGATAGCTCCGGGCATACGCTGACGGTAAAGGGCGAGACCTGCCGCATGGCTTTTTACAGTACTACTTACGGGAAAAATGTCCGCAGCATGCGTTTTTCCATCAACGGAGGTACCGGCGGAGCCAGCAGCGGCTTCATCGCGGGGGACGGCCAGCAGCTGGATTCTCTGGAGGGAGCCTCTGTCATCACC
The DNA here is from genome assembly GCA_944385455.1 of uncultured Oscillospiraceae bacterium. Taxonomy (GTDB): domain Bacteria; phylum Bacillota; class Clostridia; order Oscillospirales; family Oscillospiraceae; genus Oscillibacter. The sequence continues at coordinate 6,132 of CALWXI010000205.1, forward strand.
GGCAGCGGACAGCTGGCTGCGCTGGACCGGGATACAGTCTCCGTAATCACCTCCTCTGGCACTGCCGTGCTCAGCAGCAGTGCGGGTGCCTCCGGCACCACCTCTGCCTCGGATTTCGTCATTTCCGGGACCGGAAACGGGCACAATGTGGGAATGAGCCAATACGGCGCCAAAGCCATGGCGGAGCAGGGCTACGATTATGAAGATATTCTGACTTTTTATTTTACCGATGTAACCATCGAGTGAGGACCGCGACAGCATGAAAACAAGTGATTTCTTTTATGAACTTCCCCAGGAACTCATTGCCCAGACACCCATCCAGAGACGGGATGCCTCCCGTCTCATGACCCTGGATCGGACCAGCGGTGAAGTGGGGCATCATCATTTTTACGAACTGCCGGATTTTCTGCGCCCGGGTGACTGCCTGATTTTGAACGACTCCCGAGTGCTGCCGGCCCGCCTGCTGGGACAGAGGCTGCCGGGCGGCGGTGCCTGTGAAGTGCTGCTGCTCATCGACCGTGGAAATCAGACCTGGGAGTGTCTGGTGCGGCCAGGGCGGAAAATGAAGCCGGGTACCCGGCTTATTTTCGGAGACGGCCAGCTTACCGCCGAGGTGACAGCGGAGCTGGAGGGCGGAAACCGCCTGGTGCGCTTTGAATACGAAGGGATCTTCCTGGAAGTTCTGGAGCGTCTGGGAAAGATGCCTCTGCCGCCCTACATCAAGGAGGAGCTGCTGGACCAGGAGCGGTATCAGACCGTGTATTCCAAAAATCTGGGCAGCGCCGCCGCCCCCACGGCAGGGCTCCACTTTACAAAGGAGCTGCTGGACAAGATTGCTGCCATGGGCGTGGGGATCGGATATGTGACGCTCCATGTGGGCCTGGGGACCTTCCGCCCTGTGAAGGAGGAGGAGATCACAGAGCATGAGATGCACAGCGAATACTGTGTGATCTCCCAGGAGATGGCGGATCTCATCAACGGTACCCGGGAACGTGGCGGACGGGTCATCTGTGTGGGCACTACCTCCTGCCGCACGCTGGAGAGCTGGGCGGCGGAGGACGGCACCATGAAAGCCAGCGCCGGGTGGACGGATATCTATATCTATCCCGGCTACCGCTTCAAGGTGATGGATGCTCTCATCACCAACTTCCACCTGCCGGAGAGCACCCTCATCATGCTGGTGTCCGCCTTTGCCGGACGGGAGCATGTACTGGCGGCTTATGAGGAAGCCGTGCGGCAGCGATACCGCTTCTTCAGCTTTGGGGACGCGATGTTCATCAGCTGAGAAGCTGAAATCTATACCGAGGAGCGAACAGATGTTCAAAGTCATCCAACAAGAAGGGCGCGCCAGGCGCGGTGTGTTTTCCTGCGCCCACGGCGGGGAGGTGCAGACGCCGGTATTCATGAACGTGGGCACCCAGGCAGCCATCAAGGGCGGGGTCTCCGCGCTGGACCTGAAAGAAGTGGGCTGCCAGATCGAGTTGTCCAATACCTACCACCTTCACCTGCGGCCGGGCGATCAGCTGGTGCGGCAGATGGGGGGACTCCATCAGTTCATGCACTGGGACGGTCCCATCCTGACGGATTCCGGCGGCTTCCAGGTGTTTTCCCTGGCCTCCTTGCGGAAGATCCGGGAGGAGGGCGTCTATTTTTCCTCCCACATCGACGGCCGAAAGATCTTCATGGGGCCGGAGGAATCCATGCGCATCCAATCCAATCTTGGCAGCGACATCGCCATGGCCTTTGACGAGTGCGTGGAGAATCCCGCCCGCTATGAGTACGCCAAGGCCAGCTGTGAGCGGACGCTGCGGTGGCTGGAACGGTGCAAGGCCGAGCATGACCGTCTCAACAGTTTGCCGGATACGGTGAATCCCCGGCAGATGCTTTTCGGCATCAACCAGGGCGCTACCTTCGCTGATCTGCGTGCCTGGCATATGCGGGAGATCGCCAAAATCGACTGCGATGGATTTGCCATCGGCGGTCTTGCGGTGGGAGAACCGGCGGAGGTCATGTATGAGATGATCGACGTGGTGGAGCCCTTTATGCCGCAGGAAAAGCCTCGCTACCTCATGGGGGTTGGGACTCCCAGCAATATCATCGAGGCAGTCAGCCGCGGAGTGGATTTCTTCGACTGCGTGATGCCTTCCCGCAACGGACGCCACGGCAAGCTTTTTACCTGGGAAGGCACCGTGAACATTCTGAATGAAAAGTATGCCGCGGATGGGCGGCCCATCAGCGAAAGCTGCAGCTGTCCCGTCTGCCGGAATTTCTCCCGCAGCTATCTGCGCCACCTCTTCAAGGCGGACGAGGTGCTGGCTCTGCGCCTTGCCGTGCTGCACAATCTCTATTTCTACAACGAGCTCATGGCCCGCATCCGGGAGAATCTGGAGCATGGAACCTTTGCCGCATTTCGAGCCCGTTACAGCGGAAAATTGGAAGAACGTGTGTAACTTCTTTGCAAAAATGGACAGAAAGTTCTTGCAAAAACGGTTTACTTTGGTATAATAACCTCGTTGCCATTTTACAACAGGAAAAGGAGAATCCCGAATATGGATCAAGGTACTTCTACGATTTTGATGATTGTCGTTTTATTCGCTCTTATGTATTTCCTGATGATCCGCCCGGAGAACAAGCGGAAGAAGAAGGCACAGGAGATGCGCGACAGCCTGAAGAAAGGCGATGTCATCACCACCATCGGCGGCATTGTGGGTAAGATTGTATCCGTGTCCAACGACACCATTGTCGTTGAAACCAGTGAGGATCGTGTCCGCATCGAATTCACCAAGTGGGCGGTGTCCACCGTGGGCGTCCAGACTGGGGAACAGCCCGTCAAGGAGAAGGAGAGCAAGAAGAAAGCGGAAGATCTGCCTGAGGAGCCCGTGGATGAGATCCCCGCTCCCGAGGAGCCTAAGGAGTGAGGTCATAAAAGAGGCCTCCTCCGGAATATGCTTGTGCAAAGAGCATGTTCCGGAGGAGGTTTTTTATGGGCGGAGGAAAGAAGAAGCACCCGGCATGGGTGCCGTATCTGGAGGGGCTGTTGCTGACCTTGGGGATATATCTGGCCGGGCACCTGCTGCTCGCGCTGTTGATCGTGCGCGGGACGATTGGGGAGGGAGCGGCATTCCCTGTCACGGCAGCGCTTTGCCTGCTGGCGGCAGCGGGTGGCGGCGTTTTGGCCGGGCGCCGGGCAGGAAAGCCTGCTTCGGCCGTGGGGACGGCTGCATTGTTTGCGGCAATTCTGGTTTGCTGCGGGTTGTCCGGCACCGGAGCTGAATGGGACGGGCGGGACGGTGTGGTGCTGCTGTGCGCGCTGTGCGGCGGCGTGGCGGCGGTTCCCGCTGCCGGAAAACGGAAGCGGGGGATCCAGCGCCGCCGCCGTTGAGTTTCGTAAACTTTCACAAAATTGGGGCCAAGATCCTGCTGGATGCAGCGGGATCCTGGAGGAAACGCACTGCGGGCGGGGAAATCGCAGATGTGGGGGTACTCCAAAGGGCAGCCCCCACATCTGCGGTTTTTTTGGATCTTTTTCCCCTTTTTGTACGTGTGTCCATCACATGGTTTCTTGAGTTTACATAATATTATTTACATAATATTTGTGCATAACTGCTGAAAACTCGGCTTTTTTGGAAAATTCCTTGATAAATCTGGTAAATTGCACTATATTAAAAGAAACAAGGTTTACGTCAACCGATTCGTATAATACGCCGGTGCCCGTCATAGAGTGGTGATGAGGTGAGGCGGTTTGAACTGGAAAAGACAAAATCCTTCCGCTCCGGGATCATCCTCTGCGTTGCCGCGGCTGCTGCTCCTGGCGCTTTTCTTTTTGTGCGGCGTGATTTTGGGACAGGCTTTGATGGTCCGGGTACCGGATGACACAGGAGCGGAGCTGAAGCAGTATCTCACGGATTATGTGCAGTTAGGTGCGGCTGGGCGCCGTCCGCTGGGAGCACTGCTTTCGACAGCGGTGCTGTATCTGCGCTATCCGCTGCTGGCCTTTTTGCTGGGTTTTGCTTCTGTGGGCGTGATCCTGCTGCCATGTACGGCGCTGGCGTTTGGATTTTTCCTGTCCTTTTCCGTCTGCTGCTTTACCGCCGCCTTCGGAGCACACGGCGTAGTCCTGACTCTTGCGGTATTCGGTTTGCGCTGCCTGGTGACGCTGCCGTGCTTTTTCCTGCTGGCGGCCGCATCTCTGGAGACCTCTACGGCTTTGGCGGGCGTGTCCTTTGGGAGAGGGCGGCGTCTGCGGGCAGTGGTATATGGCAGGGATTGGTGGCTGCGCTTTTGTGCGGCAGCAGTGGTTTTATTGTTGGGTGTGTGTTTGGATCTGCTGCTTTCCTCCAGGCTGCTGGAGCTCGCACTGGCGCAGATCGGGATTTGAAAGAGAGGAGGGGATCCCTCTGGAGACAGATGATATCCGGCGCTACGGCACATATCTGGAGGCAAAGCATGCCTCCCAGAATACGGTCAGCTCTTATCTGCGGGATGTGACCCAATTTGCCCGGTATCTGCAGAGTACTTATGGCTGCGGTCTGCGGGAGGCGGAGGGAGATATGATCCAGTCGTATATGGCTTGGATGATAGGACATGGAAAATCCGCGGCTTCCGCCACTCGGTTTCTGGCGTCTGTAAAGTCTTTTTATAATTTTCTCCTGGCGGAGGGGTGTGTGGATGCCAATCCTGCCAAGGGAGTGGCAGCGGCAAAGGTGGAGCGGAAGTACCCCGAGATCCTCACCAACAAGGAAGTGGAGCTCTTTTTGGAGCAGCCCCAGTGTGTGGATGCCAAAGGCTACCGGGATCATGCCATGCTGGAGCTGCTGTACGCCACCGGTATCCGGGTCAGCGAGCTCATTGCGCTGAATGTGGAGGATCTGAATCTGGCCGCAGGCTTCATCCGTTGTGCCAGCCGAGGTAAAGAGCGGATTATCCCGCTCTATCACACAGCGGTAAAGGCGCTTTCGGATTACGTTCGCAATATCCGCCCCCAGCTCATTGCCGCCGGAGATGAGGCGGCGCTGTTTGTAAATATGAGTGGGGAACGCATGAGCCGTCAGGGGTTCTGGAAGATCATCAAATACTATCAGGAGCGGGCGGGCATCGAAAAGGATATCACACCTCACACCCTGCGCCACTCTTTTGCCGTTCACCTGCTGGAAAACGGCGCGGACCTGCGTTCCATCCAGGAGATGCTGGGGCATGCGGATATCTCCTCCACACAGATCTATGCCCATGTGATCAAACGTCAGCTCAAGGACGTATACCAGAAAGCACACCCCAGAGCGTGACTGGCAGTCAAAAAATTCCGGCGCGGCCGCGCCGGAATTTTTTTGCCTCAACGGCAAACAAAACCTCTGCCGAGAGACTCTAATAAATGAAGAAGGACGGGGAGGAGGATGCCCATGGATCACAATGAATTTGCCGCCAGGACGCAGGCGGTACGGAAGCGGCTCTACCGCACCGCGTATTTGTACCTGGGCAGTGAGGCTGACGCTCTGGAGGCCGTGGACGAGGCCATATATCAGGCGCTGCGGAGCTTAAAAAAACTGCGGGAGCCGGACTTTTTTGAGACATGGCTGACGCGGATCCTGCTCAACGAGTGCAGTCGGGAGCTGCGGAGGCGCAAACGCTTTCATCCGGATGGAGATGCAGCGATGCCGGAGAGTGCCGGTCCGGATGCCTATGATGTGCTTCCGCTGCGTGAGGCGGTGAGACGACTGCCGGAGGAACTGCGGGCAGTGGTTGTCCTGCGGTATTTCGGCGGCTATACCCAGGCGGAGGCGGCGCGGACGTTGAACGTGCCCCAGGGGACACTGGCAACACGACAGAGGCGGGCGCTGCAGCTGCTGCGCCTGGAGCTGGATGAGGAGGTGCCGCAATGAACCGTAATGCAGAACTTCAGGCACTGCTGTTAGAGTTGGAGCAGACTCCGGAGATACTGGACACCAGCGTGGATCGGGCCATTTGGCGCAGCCGCGCCGTGAAAAGGCGGCGGAAAATCCTTGGCATCCCTGCCGGGACCCTGGCAGCGTGCTTCCTGACCTTTGTTCTGTTGGTGAACCTCGTTCCCACCTTCGCCTATGCCTGCGGCGGTGTTCCGCTGCTGCGGGAGCTGGCCAAAGCGGTGGCGCTCTCTCCCAGCCTCTCCGCCGCCGTGGAGAATGAGTATGTGCAGCCCATTGGCCTCTCCCAGACGAAAAACGGCATCACCGCCGCGGTGGAGTATGTGATCGTGGACCAAAAGCAGGTGAACATCTTCTTTACCCTGAACGGGGAGGGATATGAGAGCCTTTCCGCCGAGCTTCCGGAGTTCACGCCCAGGCAGGATTGCTCCGTGCTGGGGGCGGGTTTCCGCCAGCCGCCTGGGACGCTGCTGGATGTCACCATGGACTACGGAGACCAGGATGTGCCGGAGGGTTTCACCATGACCTTCGCGGTCACGGGCGAGCGGGAGGGCGCATCGGAAGCTTCCTCGCCGGCTGCGCCGGAGCGGGCCTATGAGGACGAAATGCTCTCTCCGGAGCCGGAAACCGACGAGGAGATTCTGGCGGAGTTCACCTTTGAACTGACCTTTGATCCCCAGTTCACCGCCAAGGGGGAGATCCTTTCGGTGGATCAGACCTTTGTTATGGACGGCCAGACCTTTACCGTTACCCAGGCCGAAGTGTATCCCACCCATGTCCGCATCAACGTGGAGGGCGCGGAAACCAATACCGCCTGGCTGAAGGGACTGGACTTCTATCTGGAAAACGAGGACGGCCGCCGGTTCGAGTCCATCTCCAATGGTGTCACCGCCAGCGGAGATCCGGAGACCCCGGCCATGGTATCCTATCGTCTGGAGAGTCCCTATTTCAGCCACAGCGACCATCTGACCCTGCATATCACCGGCGCCGAATGGCTGGAGAAGGAGCACCAGCGGGTGTACGTGGATCTGGTGCAAGAGACAGCTCCCTGGCTGCCGGAGGGTGTGACGCTGGCCTCCGCCCAGCTGCGGCAGGATGGCTGGTTCCTGCGTTTCCGGCTGGATGCCGTTCTGCGGGGAAGCCCCTTCTCCATGACCTTCTATGATGCAGACGGCGCCGCCCATGAGATGGGGCAGATGGGCATGTCGGTCTCGGGAGACGATGAGGACGGGGAACTGATGCTGCCCCTGCCGGGTTACCGGGAAGGGGAGGTGTGGCTGGAGGCCCATTTCTCCCATCATACCCAGCTTTCCGCACCAGTGGCAATCCCCATCAAATAACACGCTTTCCGCGTCCGCCATTCCGGCGGGCGCGTTTTTTGGTTGCGCTGACGGCGGGAATTTGGTATACTCGTAAGTATGTAAACTGGAGGGAAAGCGCCATGCGCATTTTGGGCATCGACCCCGGCATTGCCACCATCGGATTTGGTTTGGTGGAGGCTGCTGGAGCAAGCATACGGATGGTCACATATGGGACCATCACCACACCGGCCGGACTGCCGCTGAGCCGTCGCCTGTATCAGATCAGCACGGATATGGAAGCCCTGATCGGTAAGCTGCGGCCGGACGGTATCTCCATAGAGGAACTGTTCTTCAACACCAACCTCACCACCGGCATCGCTGTGGCCCATGGACGCGGCGTGATCCTCTGCGCGGCGGAGAAGTGCGGTGTGCCGTTGTACGAGTACACGCCGGGCCAGGTGAAGCTGGCGGTGACGGGATACGGCAAAGCGGAAAAACGGCAGGTGATGGATATGACCCGGCGGCTCCTGCATCTTCAGGCCGTACCGCGGCCGGATGACGCCGCAGACGCACTGGCACTGGCGCTTTGCCATGCGAGGAGCTATACTTCCCGGATTCCCAGGGCCGGAAACGTAAAGGAGACCATATAGGAGGACGCGATGTTTTATTATCTGGACGGCACTGTGGCGGAGATCGCGCCGTTTCTGGCGGTGATCGACTGCGGCGGTGTTGGATATGCCTGCAAGACCACCAACAACACCCTCTCCCGGCTGAAAAAGGGGCAGCGGGGGAAGCTCTACACGTATCTCCATGTGGCAGAGGGGATTTTTGACCTGTACGGCTTTGCGACGCAGAATGAGCTCAGCAGCTTCAAGCTGCTCCTGGGGGTCTCCGGTGTGGGCCCCAGGGCGGCACTGGCCATCCTCTCCACCGGCACGCCGGAGTCCCTGGCCATGGCCATCGTCACTGGAGATGAAAAGTCTCTGACGGCGGCGCCGGGAATCGGCAAAAAGATCGCCCAGCGGATTATCCTGGAGCTCAAGGATAAAATGGCCAAGGAGAGCGCCGCCGCAGGGCTGGATTTCTCCAGCGGGATGTCTGTGAATGCCGTATCCTTTACAAGTAAAGCCACAGAAGCTGCACAAGCACTGGCGGTGCTGGGTTATACCAGCGCCGAGGTAGCGGCGGCCCTGAAAGGTGTGGACGTGGAGACGCTGCCTCTGGAGGAGATCATCCGTCAGAGCCTGAAGAAAATGGTGAAGTGACATGGCAAAGCTGGAGCGGACATTCCAAGGCGATTTTGATACGGCGCTCGCTCAAATCCATGAGGGAATCCTCCATGGAAGCGTGTCGGCCAGCTACGAAAACGGCAGCGACTTTGCCTCCGGCGATGTCCGCTGCGCGGTTCGGATCTACGAGCGGTACAGCTGGTCCGGCGGTAACCGGGTCAGCCTGAATCTGACGCTGGCAGGGCATGGGAAGGATTTGTTCCTCTCCGCCATTACCTCCGGCGGCAGCCAGGCGATGTTTCTCAAGATCAATACCTGGGGCGAGGAGGCGTTTTTGGACACCATCCGCACATTGGTTGATTCCTTTTGAAAACCGGGAAGGCGGGGAAGGACATGAACAGCAACAAAAAGGCGAAGGCCCGCAGAGAGGCCGAGGCGAAGAAAACGGCGCAGACGAAGCGGATCCTCACCACCGGCGTGGGCATCGGCATGCTCTTTGTGGGCCTCTGGGCGGGACTGACGCTGCAGGCGGCCTTTGGAACGGGGACCTGCGGCGGGTCCGACGAGGCACTGGAACGCTACCTGGAGAAATCGCAGGACAGAGCGGTGACCGTTCTGAAAACGGCGCAGGAGGGCCGCGTGAAGGCGGTGCTCTATGAGCGGGAGGATCTGGGCGGCTGCATCGCCTTGTTCCAGAAGCGCCTCTTCGGTCTGCGCTGGGCCTACGACGGGATGGATACCTTTTCCGACTCCGGCCTGCATCTCGCCGGAAGCTGGAACGAGGGCGGCTTCGGTGGTTCCAAGTGTGAGATCACTGTCTACGGTGACAACCGGGGCGGGGAAGTGAACGCCTATGCTGTGACGGATGCCGGGGAGACTGTGGCTCGAGAGGATCTGGAATCGGACTACATCCTGGATATCTACCTTCTGGACGGGGCGACAGAGATGCCCCGAACCTTAGCCCAATATGACGATTCCGGCAGGGAGCTGGAATAAAAGGGAAGTGAGCCTTTGAGCATCGATTTTGGAAACGACATTTACGAAGAACCTCTGGTAGCCAAAACCTTTCTCCAGGAGGATGCCCAGGAGGGATCTCTGCGTCCCCGGACGCTGGCGGATTACATCGGCCAAGAGAAGGCCAAGGAGAATCTGGCTGTGTTCATTGAGGCGGCCAAACGGCGGCAGGAGGCTCTGGACCATGTTTTGCTCCATGGCCCTCCGGGTCTTGGCAAAACCACCCTGGCGGGCATCATCGCCCAGGAGATGGGCTCCGGCATCCGGATTACCTCCGGCCCCGCCATCGAAAAGCCGGGGGATCTAGCGGCACTTTTGACGAACCTGAACGAGGGTGATATCCTCTTCGTGGATGAGATCCACCGGCTCAACCGATCCGTGGAGGAGATCCTGTATCCCGCCATGGAGGACTACGCCCTGGATATCATCGTGGGCAAGGGACCGTCCGCCAACTCCATCCGGCTGGACCTGCCCAAGTTCACCCTGATCGGTGCCACCACCCGGGCGGGGCAGCTCTCCGCGCCGCTGCGGGACCGTTTCGGCGTGACGCTGCGGCTGGAGCTGTATACTCCGGAAGAGCTGGCGCGGATCGTCACCCGCTCGGCGGGAATCCTGGACGTGAACATCGTGCCCTCCGGCGCCTATGAGATCGCCCGGCGCAGCCGGGGCACACCCCGCATCGCCAACCGGATGCTGCGGCGGGTTCGGGATTTTGCTCAGGTGAAGGCAGACGGCGTGATTACGGAGACAGTGGCGGATGAGGCGCTGTGCGCGCTGGAGATCGACCATCTGGGGCTGGATCCGGTGGACCGGCGGATGCTCCATGCCATCATCGAGAACTACCGCGGTGGTCCGGTGGGCCTGGAGACTTTGGCTGCCACCATCGGCGAGGAGTCCGTGACGCTGGAGGACGTATATGAACCCTATCTCATGCAGCTGGGCTTTTTGACCCGGACGCCCCGGGGGCGCTGCGTGACCCGAAAGGCCTATGCTCACCTGGGGCTGTCGGTCCCCGGAGATGATCCGGAGATGGAGCAGCTTCGGATTTGATGGAGTACTGCGGCGCCGCAGCTGCGGTGCCGGATTCAGAATGAAGGAAAGGAATCGTGCATTATGGGAAAACTCTTTGGAACAGACGGGATTCGCGGTGTGGTGGGGGAAAACCTCACCGCTGATATGGCATTTCGGGTAGGCCAGTCCATTGCCTGTGTACTGCGGGAGGAGCTGGGCCGCCGGCCGGTGCTGATGATCGGCAAGGATACCCGCATCTCCTCCGATATGCTGGAATCCGCCCTGATGGCAGGCATCTGCGACCAGGGCGGCGATGTGATGCCGGTGGGCACCATCCCCACTCCCGCTGTGGCGTATCTCACCGTGCGGGAGAAGGCGGACGCGGGCATCGTGATCTCCGCGTCCCACAACCCCTACGAACATAACGGTATCAAAGTCTTCAACGGCCAGGGCTACAAGCTGCCCGACGAGACGGAGGCCCGCATCGAGGATAAGATCCTTTCCGACGCTTCCATGACGCCCCGGACACGCGGTGAGATCGGCCGCCGCCTCCACGGCATGCGGCAGATGAAGCAGGAGTATGTGGATTTCGTGGCTTCCACCATCGATTCGGATCTGTCCGGCCTGCGGATCCTTGTGGACTGCGCCAACGGTGCCGCCAGCGCCACGGCGCCGGAGCTCTTCGCCCGCTTCCAGGCCCACACGGATTTCATCCACAAGGACCCTGATGGCATGAACATCAACAACGGCTGCGGCTCCACCCATCTGGAGGACCTGTCCGCTGCCGTGGTACGAGGCGGTTATGACATCGGCGTGGCTTTTGACGGCGACGCTGACCGCTGCCTGCTTGTGGATGAGACGGGTGCCGTCATCGACGGCGACAAGGTGATGGCCGTGTGCGCCACGGACATGAAGCGCCGGGGCATGCTCAACGGCGATACCATTGTAGCCACCGTCATGAGCAATCTGGGCCTCCATGAGTTCTGCCGCAGCCATGGATTGAATCTGGTATGCACTGCTGTGGGAGACCGCAATGTGCTGGAGGAGATGCTCCGTCACGATTACCGCATCGGCGGTGAGCCGTCCGGCCATACCATCTTCACCGCGCTGGAGACCACCGGCGACGGAGAGGTCACTGCTCTGCAATTTTTGCAGGTGCTTGCCCGCTCCGGTGAGAAGGCCAGCACGCTGGCATCCTGCTGCGCCACCTATCCCCAGGTACTCATCAATGTGGAGGTCCCTCACAGCGGCGGGATCAAGGAAAAGATCATGGCTTCTCAAGAACTGACTAACGCAGTCCATCGGGAAGAGGAAGCGCTGGCCGGTGCCGGGCGGGTGCTGGTGCGCGCATCCGGTACGGAGGCGCTGATTCGGGTGATGGTGGAGGCGAAAACCACGGAAACCGCAGAGGAAGTGGCGGAGCGCCTGGCGATTTTTATAAAATCACTAAAATTCTGAAGAATTTCACGGCGGATTTTGAACATTTACTTGACATTTCCATGAGCAGACAGGTATAATACGATATGTGCAAATCTTATGAGAACACCAAACCCTGGGAAACGCTCCCAGATGAGACCCTTTGCCGCATGGTTTCCCAAGGGAACCGGGAGGCGGAAGAGATTCTGGTGGCCCGATATAACCGTTTGGTCCGCACCTGTGCCCGTCCCTTTTTTCTGGTGGGGGGGGACAGTGAGGATCTGACCCAGGAGGGCATGGTGGGACTCATCAAGGCAGTTCGGGAATATGACGCTGAAAAGGATGCGTCTTTCCGGACTTTCGCGGAAATCTGTATACGCAACCGGCTGTATTCCGTTCTCCGCGCTGCGGCGCGTGATAAGCATTTACCGCTCAATCAGTCGGTTCCTTTGGATACGCCCTACTTTGACAGCAATTCCTACACCTCTGGTACCAATAATTTGGCGCAGTGCAATCCTGAAGATTTCCTCATCGACAGGGAACATACCGCAGCCCTCTTATCCGGTGTCCGGAAACAGTTGTCCGAATTTGAAGCGAAGATTTTGGGGTACTATTTAGACGGTCTTTCATGCAGGGAAATTGCCGGGACGGTCGGCAAACCCCCAAAGTCCGTGGACAACGCTGTGCAGCGCATCCGGCGCAAGGTCGCGCAGCAACTTTTTTCCGGCGATTTCAGCAAACGCTGAACGCAATATATTTTTCTTTTCAAAGAGAGGGTAAAATCATGTACGAAGACAAGACTTTAGTGTGCAAAGAGTGCGGCCAGGAGTTCGTGTTCACCGCCGGTGAGCAGGA
>CALWXI010000206.1 GCA_944385455.1 uncultured Oscillospiraceae bacterium
CTCCATCATATCACGCTTCCGGCAAAGCGCAAACCAAATCTTTCGCCGCTGCCGCCTCATATCCCCGGGAAACGGCGCATAGGATGGACCAACAAGAGGCGGGGAGTGTTGTGTGTTGAAAGGAAACATGGAGGAGCGGGCCGAACGGCTGGCGCTCTACATCATAGAAAAACAAAGCACTGTCCGGGCCGCCGCGCAGCGCTTCGGCATCAGTAAATCAACGGTGCACAAGGACATTTCCGAACGGCTGCCTCAGTTCAACCGGGCGCTGTATCTGCAGGTCAAGGAGGTGCTGGAGGTGAACAAGGCGCAGCGGCATATCCGCGGCGGCATCGCCACCCGGAAGAAATACCGCGGCGCATAAACGCCGGAAAATGAGAACATGCTTGGAGGGATGGACATGACGAATCGTTCCTGCGGACGGGGGCGTCCGCCCCGGCCGGCGTCCGCCCGGCCCGCCGCGCCGGCGGAGCCGCCAGTGCGGCGCTGGCCTCATCCGGTGGAGGGGACGGAGGCGCCCCGCCCCCCGGAGAGCGCGCTGTACTACATCCACTGCGCGCTGTCTTATCAAAACCAGCTCCTCTCGGAAATCAAGACCCTGCTGGAGGAGATGCGCCTGCCTCAGGAGGAGAAATAGCGGCCCGGCCGCTATTTTTTCTTGCCCGGCACCAGGAGGTTTTGCTTGTCTTTTGGATCAAAGCGCCGTATAATGTGACTTATATTATGTAAATCTCCCGGGGATGCCCCGGATGGACAAGGAGCGCTGAACCGCATGTCAACCAAAACGCCGGGCCGCAGATGCCGCACCTCCCCCCGCCGGAAGGGGAAACGGGGACTGCGGATACTGCTGATTCTCTTTTTGATACTGGCTTCTCTGTATACGGGCATCCGCTGCTTCTGGCTCCGGCCGCCGGAGCAGAAGCCGGAGGCGCTGCCGGAGGAGATCCAGGAGGTTTCCGACGACGGGGAAGATCCGGAGGCGGATGCCGCGGCGGAGGCCCTGCGGTCCCACATGGAGCGGAAAGAACACTTCTATACGATTATGGTCTCCGGTTCCGACGACGGAAACGGCAACAGCGACACCAACATCCTGCTGGCGGTGGATGCAGACGGCGGATCCATCTACGGCGTCAGCATTGCCCGGGACACCAAGGCGGTTTGGGGCGGCAGGACCCACAAGATCAACGCCGCCTTCGGCGCCGGTGGCATGGAGAAGCTGGCCGAGGTGGTCAGCGACCAGCTGGGCATCCCGGTGGACTACACGGTCTCCGTGGATATCCAGGGCTTTGTGGCGCTGGTGGACGCCATCGGCGGCGTGGACTTCGACGTTCCGGTGGACATGCATTACGAGGATCCCTACCAGGATCTCTACATCCACATCTCCAAGGGGATGCAGCACCTCACCGGAGCGGAGGCGCTGAAGGTGGTGCGGTTCCGGGAGGGCTACGCCACGCAGGACATCGGCCGGATGGAGACCCAGCAGGCGTTTTTGAAGGCGGTGGCCAAGCAGGTGCTCCAGCCTGGCAATGTCGCCAAGCTGGACGACTTTGCCCGGATCTTCCAGGAGTATGTGGAAACGGACCTGACGCTGGGCAACCTGGCCTGGCTGGGGACCCAGGCTATCTCCATGGGCGCGGAGAACATTGCATTCTCCACGCTGCCCGGGGAGTGGAAGGATCCCTTCATTTATCTGGATGCCGATGAGGTCCTCACGCTGGTGAACGAGCATCTGAATCCCTACGTGGAGGACCGGACGGCAGAGGATCTGAACATCCCGACATGAGCGCGGAAGGAGGCGCGATGAGATGGATGAGATGAAGGTCAGAATCATTTCCCTGCTGCTGGCGGCAGTGCTGGCGCTGACGGCGCCGGCGGCCGCTGCGGAGCCCGGAACGTTTGCCCGGATCCGCAGCTATGAGGATGCTTTTTCCGATGTGCCGGCGGAGAGCGTCTTTTACGACAATGTGGCGGCACTGTATGAGTATGGTCTCACCGTAGGCAAGGCCGACGGGACTTTTGGGCTGACGGATCCTCTTACCGTGGGACAGATCGTCATTTTTGCCGGGCGCATCCGCAGCCTGTACGACTGGGGCGACGCCGAGGCGGGCGCCCGCGCATACAGCGATGAGGACAGCGGCCTGGCGGCGGTGCCGTATCTGCGGTATCTCCAGGCGGAAGGCGTCCTGGGACAGGAGCTGGACGCGTATCTGGACCAGCCTGCCACACGGGCCCAGGTGGCCCACGTGCTGGCCTGGACGCTGCCGGAGGGGGCGCTGGAACCCCTGAACGACGCAGCGGTGGACTACGCGCTGGACAGCGGCGCCTATCTTCAGGACGTTACGCCGGACACCCCTTACTATGCGGATATCCTCCGGCTCTATCGCTGGGGCGTCAGCGGCGGCAGCGACGCGGCGGGATCCTTCCTGCCGGAGGAGACCGTTACCCGTGGGGCAGCGGCGGCCATGCTTACCCGGATGGTGGATCCGGCGCTGCGGGTGACGCTGACCTGGGAGGAAGCCGCCTGGACCAGCGCTGCCGGCACCACCCTGGCGGATCTGGTGGAGCCAGGAGCCCTGATCTCCGCACCCACGACCACAGCGGAGATGGACGAGAGCGTGCGCTACATGCTCTCCGCCGGCTACAACCAGCTGACACTGCAGTATCCCGGCATCAGCATGATCTCCGCCAGAGGCCGGATGGAGGAGGCTCTGGAGGTGGTGAAAAGCTACTGCGAGCAGGGCTACAACACGGTCAGCTGCACTGTGGAG
>CALWXI010000207.1 GCA_944385455.1 uncultured Oscillospiraceae bacterium
GCTGATGGACGACGAGATCAACTTCCTGATCCTGGACGAGCCCACCAACCACCTGGATATCGACTCCCGGGAGTGGATCGAGGAGGCGGTGGAGGCCTACGACGGCACGCTGCTGTTCGTCTCCCACGACCGGTATTTCATCAACCGCTTCGCCACCCGCATCTGGGAGCTGGCGGACGGCACCATCACCGACTATCCCATGGGCTTTGCCCAGTACCGCCAGCTCAAGGCCCAGGAAGAGGCGGAGAAGGCGGCTGTACCCAAGCCTGTGAAGGAAAAAACCGTGACAGAACGGCCCCAGCGGGGCAACAAGGCCCAGCAGGCCGCCCGGCGGCAGCTGACCATCTGTGAGCGGGACATCGCCCGGGCGGAGGAGCGCATCGCCGCGCTGGACGCGGACATGGAGGCCGCCGCCTGCGACTATGAGAAGCTGGCCGGCCTGGTGGCGGAAAAGGAGACTGCTCAGGCGGAGCTGGAAGCTCTGTACGAAAAATGGGAGCAGCTCAGCGAGGAAGCCGGGGAATGAGAGGGAAGATCTGGTGGATTTTGGCGGCGGTCCTGGCCGCGCTGGCGGCGGCGTGCCTCTGGCTGGTGCCGGGGGTCCGGTTTTCCGGCGTGCTGTGTGCCGCCCTGGCGGTGGTCTGCCTATTGTGGCTGGCCCTGGGACGGCTTTCCGAAAAAAGCAGGTTCTGGAGGATCTGTAAAAGGATTTTCCTTGTCGGGTTCTGTGGCCTTACAGCACTGGTCCTGGCCCTGGAGGTCCTGGTGATCAGCGGCAGCGGGGGAAGCGATGCCTCTGCCGACGCGGTGCTGGTACTGGGCGCCGGGGTCAACGGCGAGGCGCCGTCCCTGAGCCTCCAGAGCCGCATCGACGCGGCGGCGGACTATCTGCTGGCACACCCCGGCATCCCGGCGGTGCTCTCCGGCGGACAGGGCCCCGGGGAGGATATCACCGAGGCGGAGGCCATGTACCGGGGACTGACCGCCCGGGGCGTGGAGGCTGAGCGCCTCTTTCTGGAGGACCGCTCCGCTTCCACGGCGGAGAACTTCGCCTTTTCCAAAGCGGTTTTGGAGGAGGCGGAGGTGGATCTCACCGGTGCCCGGGTGGCGGTGGTGAGCAACGGCTTCCACCTCTTCCGGGCGTGCCTTCTGGCGGAGGCGGCGGAGCTGGGCGCGGAAGTGGTGGAAGTGCGGGACAATGTGGACCGGACAGGCTGGCGGGGCTTTTTCCGCTGCGGTCTGGACGCCATGCGCCGCACCACCCATCCCCTTCAGCCCTTTGAGACGCAGCGGAAGCTGGGAGACTACCGGCTGGTGATCGTGGCATCCCCGGTGTGGGCCGGGCGGTGCAGCAGTGTGATCCGGGGCTTCCTCAAGGAGCATGGCGGGGAGATCCGCCACGCGGCATACCTGCTCTCCCGGGGCGGTGAGGAGCGCAATGAAGAGATTTACGATCAGATGGATCTCTACACTCCCTGCGGTCATGTGGCGGCGGTATCGCTGCGGGCCCATTCCGTGGGATGCGCCTTCTGGCGTGAGGAATTTCTGCGCCAGGTACGGGAGTTTCTGGATCAAAAGTAGCGGAAAACGCGCACTGGACCGAGGAGAAAGGGGCGTTTTCCATGGAAGAGCAATTAAAGGAGCTGGCGCTGCGGTATGAGGACCTGGAGGCGCAGCTGGGAGATCCGGCGGTGTACGGGAATGCAGAGCGTCTGCGCAATGTGAACCGGGAACTCAAGGAGCTGCTTCCGGCGGCGGAGCTCTGGCGGGCCTGGCAGCGGGCGAAGCGGGACCTGGAGGAGGCGGAAACGCTGCTGCGGGACCCGGATTTCCGCCAGCTGGCCCAGGAGGAATGGGACCGGGTCCGGGCGGAGCTGGAGCGGCTGCGGGAGCAGGGCAAGGCGCTGCTGCTGCCCCGGGACCGGGACGACGAGCGCAGCGTGATCCTGGAACTGCGCGGCGGCGTGGGCGGCGAGGAGGGCGCGCTGTTCGCCGCGTCGCTGCTGCGGATGTACACGATGTACGCCCAGCGGCAGGGCTGGCGGACGGACGTGGTGAGCCTCCACGAGACGGAGCTGGGCGGCGTGAAGGAGTGCAGCGTGCTGGTGGAGGGCCGGGGGGCTTTCTCCCGCCTGAAGTTCGAATCCGGCGTCCACCGGGTCCAGCGGGTGCCGGAGACGGAGTCCGGCGGCCGCATCCACACCAGCGCCGCCACGGTGGCGGTGCTGCCGGAGGCGGAGGAGGTGGAGTGCGCGGTGGATCCCAGGGATCTGCAGATCGACACCTACCGGGCCTCCGGCGCCGGCGGCCAGCATGTGAACAAGACGGAATCCGCCATCCGGATCACCCACCTGCCCACCGGGCTGGTAGTGGAGTGCCAGGACGAGCGGAGCCAGTACAAGAACAAGGACAAGGCCATGCGGGTGCTGCGCGCCCGGCTCTATGAGATGGAGCGTGCCAAACAGGCGGCGGACACCGCCGCCCAGCGGCGCAGCCAGGTGGGCAGCGGGGACCGCAGCGAGCGCATCCGCACCTACAACTTCCCTCAGGGGCGGGTGACGGATCACCGCATCGGACTGACGCTGTACAGGATCGACGCCGTGATGAACGGGGATCTGGATGAACTCATCGACGCCCTGGCGGCGGCGGATCAGGCCGAGAGGCTGAAAAACGGAACATTGGAAGAACGGGCTCCGGGCCCGGTGAGATAAAGATAGAGGCGAGACTTATGATGCAGACGATCTATTATGACCTGCGGGATACCAAGGGACAGCAGAAGGAGATCGAGGACAAGATCTCCGCGGCAGCCCGTATCCTGCGGGAGGGCGGGCTGGTGGCCATCCCCACGGAGACGGTGTACGGCCTGGGCGCCAACGGCCTGGACAGCCGGGCGGTACAGCGGATCTTTGAGGCCAAGGGCCGTCCCCAGGACAACCCTCTGATCCTCCATGTGACGGGGGCCCAGTGGCTGCCCCGGTACTGCCGGGACATCCCGCCCATTGCCTATGTGCTGGCCCGGAAGTTCTGGCCCGGTCCCCTGACCATGATCCTCAAGCGCAGCAGCATCGTGCCGGATGCCACTACGGCGGGGCTGGACACGGTGGCGGTGCGCTGCCCCAACCATCCGGTGACGCTGTCCATCATCCGGGAGGCGGGAGTGCCCATTGCCGCCCCCAGCGCCAATACCTCCGGCCGGCCCAGCTGCACCACGGCACAGGACGTGCTGGAGGACATGGACGGCAAGATCGAGGGCGTGGTGGACGGCGGACCCTGCACGGTGGGCGTGGAGTCCACCATCCTGGATCTGACGTGCCAGCCGCCCCGGATGCTGCGGCCCGGCGGACTGCCGCTGGAGGACCTGGAGCGGCTCATCGGCCACGTGGACGTGGACAAGGCCGTCACCGCCCCTCTGGGGGAGAACGAGCGGCCCAAGGCCCCGGGGATGAAGTACCGGCATTACGCCCCCAAGGCCCCCGTGACGGTGGTCACCGGCGCGCCGGAGGCCTCCGCCCGGGAGATCCAGCGCCGGGCGGGCCCGGAGGCGGGCATCATCTGCTTTGATGAGTTTGCGCACCTCTTTGCCGGCAGGGAGGTCCACACTCTGGGTCCCAGCGCCGACAAGCTGACCCAGGCGCAGCGGGTGTTCGACGCATTGCGGACCTTCGACGGCAGCGGCGTCCGGGAGATTTTCGCGCAGTGTCCGGACAATCGCGGACTGGGCCTGGCCATCGGCAACCGGCTGAAGAAGGCGGCGGGTTTCCATGTGGTGGAGGCGGACAGCCAGCGGGTGGTGCTGGGTATTACCGGCGGCACCGGCGCGGGCAAGACCAGCGCCCTGGACGCCATCCGGGCCCTGGGCGGCCAGGTCATCGACTGCGACGCGGCGTACCACGAGATGCTGGCGCATAACGACCAGCTGCGCAATGCCATCAACGAAAAGTTCCCCGGTGTGTTCCGGGCGGACGGCTCCCTGGACCGGCAGAAGCTGGGCCGGGAGGTGTTTGCCAAGAAGGACCGGCTGGACCAGCTCAACGCCATTGTCAGCCGCTTCCTGGTGCCGGAGCTGGAGCAGAGGATCCGGGATCTGTCTGACGGACTGTACGCCATCGACGCCATCAACCTGCTGGAAAGCGGCCTGGACCGGCTGTGTGACCGCACCATCGCGGTGACGGCGCCGGTAGAGCTGCGGGTACGCCGGGTGATGGCCCGGGACGGCATCACAGAGGAGTACGCCCGGCTGCGGATCTCCGCACAGAAGGCCGACGACTATTATCGGAGCAAATGTGACTGCGAGCTGACCAATGCCGCCGACGCCCCGGAGGTATTCCGGGAGGAGGCGCTGCTGTTCTTCCAGCGGATGGTGGAGTCCATCCGGGAGGAAAAGCGCCACGGCGCCCATTGATCGGACCGCAAGGAAGGAGCATGGAATGTCTGAAGGATTCAAGGAACTGAAAAAGCAGCTGCTCTCCGGCCGGAAGAACGGCTACGACCGCCTGAGCCCGGAGGCGCTGGCGGGAATGGAGGCGTATTGCGCCGATTACAAGGCGTATCTGGATGCAGGCAAGACCGAGCGGCTGTGCGCCGGCGAAACGGTGCGCCTGGCGGAGGCGGCCGGCTACCGCCCCTATGTCCGGGGCATGGCCCTGCGGGCCGGGGACAGGGTGTATGTCTGCAACCGGGGCAAGGCGGTGATGCTGGCCCATATCGGACGCCGCGGATTGGAGGAGGGCGTGCAGATCGCCGCCGCCCATATCGACGCTCCCCGGTTGGATCTCAAGCCCAATCCTCTCTATGAAGAGAGCGAGATGGCGTTTTTCAAGACCCATTATTACGGCGGCATCCGCAAGTATCAGTGGGTGACCATTCCCCTGGAGCTGCGCGGCGTCATTGCGCGGAAGGACGGCACCGTGGTGCCGGTGTCCATCGGCGCGGACCCGGAGGATCCCCGGCTGGTGATCACGGACCTGCTGCCGCACCTGGGGATGGAACAGAACAAGAAGCCGCTGGGAGAGGCGGTGCCCGCCGAGACACTGAACCTGCTGCTGGGCAGCCGTCCCCTGGGAGACGAGGAGGACAGCGGCCGGGTGAAGCTGGCGGTGATGCGGCTGCTGCACGAGAAGTACGGCATCACCGAGGACGACTTCATCTCCGCGGAGCTGGAGGCGGTGCCGGCGGTCAACGCCTGCGACATCGGCCTGGACCGCAGTCTCATCGGCGCCTACGGCCATGACGACCGGGTGTGCGCCTACGCCGCCCTCCGGGCGCTGCTGGATCTGGCGGAGACGCCGGAGAAAACCGCCGTGTGTGTGCTGGCGGACAAGGAGGAGATCGGCTCCGACGGCGTTACGGGCATGCAGTCCGCCGCCTTCGACACCTTCATGGAGGACCTGTGCGCCTCCCAGGGCGCGGCACTGCGGGTATGCCTGGAGCAGAGCTTCTGCCTCAGCGCCGATGTGACGGCGGCATACGATCCGGATTATGGTGAGGTCTACGAGAAGCGCAATGCCGCCTATGTGAACTACGGCGTGGGCCTTTGCAAGTACACCGGCGCCCGGGGCAAGTCCGGCGCCTCCGACGCCGACGCCGAGACGGTGGCGTATGTGCGGCGGATCTTGGATGATGCCGGTGTGGGGTGGCAGATGGCGGAGCTGGGCAAGGTGGATGCCGGCGGCGGCGGCACCGTGGCGGCATATATGGCCAACCGGAACATCGCCACGCTGGATGCCGGCGTGCCGGTTTTGAGCATGCATGCTCCCTTTGAGGTGGTGGCAAAGCTGGACTGCTACGAGATGTATCGGGGAATGAAGGCCGTCTATCAGGCAGTGTGACGGATGAATGGATCCGGAAGAGAGGGGGAGGGCGCGGGCCCTCCCCCTCTCCGGTATGCGCCTCTCCCGTCGATTTGCCCACTTGGGACGGACAGCGGAGGAGAAGTTTCCTCGTTTTCTCCAAAAAAAATTTTTCGGTTTCAGTTGCGTCCGAGTCAAAAATGTGGTACGATGGACGACGTGTAAAGACAAATGACCGCAGGAGGTGGACGAAATGGCCAGAGCGATCAAGTATTATATCGTGGCGGCGGATGCGCTGCCGGAGATCTTCATCAAGGTGGCGGAGGCCAAGCGCATGATGCAGACCGGCGAGGCGGACACTGTGGGGGAGGCCACGCGCCTTGCGGGTATCAGCCGCAGTGCGTTTTATAAGTACAAGGACTCCGTGCAGCCCTTCAACGACATGAAGTCCGAGCACATCATCACCTTTTACGCCATGCTCCGGGATACCTCCGGCGTGCTCAGCCGGGTACTGGCGGTGTTTGCCACCTCCGGCGCCAACATCCTCACCATCAACCAGAGCATTCCCACCAACGGCTGCGCCGCGGTGACCATCTCCGCTGAGACCAGCGACATGGCCGAGTCCCTGGAACAGCTCATCGCCGACGTGGGGGGGCTGGACGGTGTGGTGCGGTTCGAGATCCTGGCAGGCTGAGAGAAAGAGGACGGTGCGATGATACAGATAGCGATCATGGGCTTTGGCACGGTGGGGACCGGTGTGGCCAAGGTGGTTTCGGAGAATGCCCGGCAGATCGAGCGGAAGCTGGGCGAACCGCTGCAGGTCAAGACGATCCTGGTGCGGCATTTCAAGGACGGTCCCTACCGCCAGCTGATGACCGATGACTTCACCCGGATCGAGGAAGACGACGGCATCCGGGTGGTGGTGGAGGCCATCGGCGGCGTGGATGCCGCCTATACCTATACCCGCCGGGCGCTGCTGGCGGGCAAGCACGTGGTCACTGCCAACAAACAGCTGGTGGCGGAGCGGGGCTGTGAGCTTCTGGAACTGGCCCGGAAGAAGAACGTCAGCTACCTCTTTGAGGCCAGCGTGGGCGGCGGCATCCCGGTGCTCCACCCTCTGACCCAGTGCATGGCGGCCAACCGCATCGACGAGGTGTACGGCATCCTGAACGGCACCACCAATTATATCCTCACCCGGATGGTCCGCACAGGGGCCTTCTTCTCCGACGCCCTGCGGGAGGCCCAGGCCAAAGGCTATGCCGAGGCGGATCCCTCCGCCGACATCCACGGCATCGACGCCGGGCGCAAGATCTGCATTCTGGCGGATCTGGCCTTCGGATCCCAGGTGGACCCGGCGGCGGTGCCCATGGAGGGCATCTCCAAGCTGTCGCTGCGGGACGTGAAGATCGCCCAGCGGGCGGGCTACCGCATCAAGCTGCTGGGCCGGGCGGTGCGGATGCCCGGCGGCGGCCGGACCGCCTATGTGGCGCCGCATCTGATTCCGGAGGAGAATCCCATCGCCAGCGTGGAGGATGTGTATAACGCGGTGATGGTCCGGGGCAACGCCACCGGCGACGTGATGTTCTACGGCCGGGGAGCCGGGGAGCTGCCCACCGCCTCGGCGTGTGTGGCGGACGTGATGGAGTGCCTGCAGGCCAGTCCCCGGCGGGACGAGATCAGCTGGTCCTCCGACACCAGCGGCTTTGAGGATCCCCAGGAGCTCCGCACCCGGTATTATTTCCGCATCGAGGGCAGTCTCACCGACGCCGCCATGGCCTTCGGCCAGGTGGAGGTGCTCAGCGAGGACGGCGAGACCGCCTTTTTGACGGATCCCATCAGCGGCCGGGACGCCGCCCGGCAGTCGGGCTTTCTGAACGTGCTGGCCTGCATGCGGGTGCTGGCCTGATTCCCAACGGACCCTGTCCGGCGTATGATGGGACGGGGACCCATCCAATCTGAAGCAAAGAAGGAAACACTATGAGTTTGATTGTGCAGAAATTCGGCGGCAGCTCCGTGCGGGATGCCCAGCGCATCCGGAACGTGGCCGGCATCATCGCCGAGACCTATCTGGCGGGGAACGACGTGATCGTGGTGCTCTCCGCCCAGGGCGACACCACCGACGACCTCATTGCCAAGGCGGAGGAGATCAATCCCAACCCCTCCAAGCGGGAGATGGATATGCTGCTGTCCACCGGCGAGCAGATCTCCGTGGCGCTGTGCGCCATGGCGCTGGAGGCCATGGGACTGCCCTGCGTGTCCCTGGCGGCCTGGCAGGTGGGCATCCAGTCCACCAATGTCCACTCCGACGCCCGGATCAAGAAGATCGACTCCGAGCGCATCCAGTCTGAGCTGGACCAGCACCGCATCGTCATCGTCACCGGCTTCCAGGGCGTGGACCGGCAGGGCGATGTTACCACCCTGGGCCGGGGCGGCTCCGACACCAGCGCTGTGGCGCTGGCGGCGGCTTTCCGGGCGGAGCTGTGCCAGATCTACACGGATGTGGACGGCGTCTACACCACCGATCCCCGCATCGTGCCCACCGCCCGGAAGCTGGAGGAGATTACCTACGACGAGATGCTGGAGCTGGCCAGCCAGGGCGCCCAGGTTCTCCACAACCGCAGCGTGGAGCTGGCCAAGAAGTTCAGAGTGAATTTGGAAGTCGTGTCCAGCCTGGAGCGCAAGCCGGGCACGAAAGTGAAGGAGGTCACCAAAGTGGAAAAAACCAACATCGCCGGCGTTGCCAAGGACACCAGCATTGCCCGGGTCGCCCTGGTGGGCCTGGAGCACAACCCCGGCGTCGCTTTCCAGGTCTTTGATCTGCTGAGCAAGCACAATATCAATGTGGACGTGATCCTGCAGTCCATCG
>CALWXI010000208.1 GCA_944385455.1 uncultured Oscillospiraceae bacterium
TCCTCGCACGCCCGCTGGGCGTCGATGAGGACGCGGAGGGCCTCCTCCGTGGCCCGGAAGAGGGTGAGGTACATCTCTTTGTAATCCGGCATGGGATCACCTCCTGGGAGTATTTTAACCTGAATCAGATTGAAAGTAAATACCCTGTTTCAGGTTATGACATACTCTGTTCGAGGTGAGAACCATGAACAGACTGCGGGACCTGCGGGAGGACGCGGACCTGACCCAGACCCAGGTGGCCCGGTTTCTGGGGATGTCCCAGACGGGCTATTCCAAGTACGAGACCGGGGAGAACGACATCCCCACCCAGGTGCTGATCCGGCTGGCGGGGTTTTACAAGACCACCACGGACTACATCCTGGGCATCAGCAGCCGCCGGGACGGCGTGTGAGGCGGCGGAAAGAGGTGTATGGCCCATGGCGTTCAAGATCCCATCCGTTCCGCCCACCACCAACAAGACCATCCGGTTCCCCAACGACCTGATCCAGCAGGTGGAGGAGCTGATCCGGGGACGGGAGTGCACCTTCTCCGCCTTCGTGGTGGCGGCGGTGCGGGCCGCGGTGGAGGAAGTGGAGCAGGAAAAATGACTGGTGAGGCGCTGCTTCGGATACGCTGCGGGCGATTCCTGTGGGAAGGGTGATGACGATGGAACGATACAAGCGCATCCGGGATCTGCGGGAGGACGCCGATCTCACCCAGGCCCAGGTGGGGGCGGCCATCAACGTGCCCCAGCGGACCTACGCGTATTACGAGAGCGGGCAGCGGATGATCCCGCCCCGGGTGCTGTGCGCCCTGGCGGACTTCTATCACGTCAGCGTGGACTATCTGCTGGAGCGGACGGACCAGACATGACAAACGGCGCGGAGCGTATGCTCCGCGCCGGTTCATGTGTCCTTGCAGGGGCCGCGCCGGAAGGTGCGCTTGGAAGAGGAGCCGTTTTCGGCCGCGGCGTGCACGCGGACGAAAGATCACCGCATGGCGATGGTGACCTCGCACTCCACCGCCAGGTCGCCGGCGGTGTAGGCCTCGCACTTGCAGGTGGCGATGGCCTTCTCCGGCCGCTCGGAGGCCAGACGGGCGTGGATCTCCATGGTGTCGCCGGGGACGATCTTCTTGCGGAAGCGCACGTTGTTGATGCCCAAAAACAGCGGCGTCTTGCCGATGTACTCCGCCTTGCGCATCAGCACCAGGTCCGACGCCTGGGCGCAGGACTCCACGGAGTACACCCCGGGCAGCACCGGGTCGCCGGGGAAGTGGCCCCGGAAGATGTCCCGGGCGGGGTCCACGTAGAAGGTGGCCACGATGTGGTCGCCGGGGACGTACTCGCTGGCCTCGTCGATGAGCAGCATGGGGTCCCGGTGGGGGATGATCTCCATGACCTGTTCGTGGGTGAGCTGGATGGGTTCCATGTTTCGTTCCTCCTCACTTCCCGCCCGCCGGGCGGGAAAATCTTCCGCAGCACGGAATATGATTTCAGGATTTTCTCAGAAAGCCATTCACAAGCAGCCGCGCTTGTGATATCATCACAAGTATCATAAACGTCCGTTGAAAGGTTGTCAAGTGGGGCGCCCCCGGACGGGAGAGGCGGGAACATGGCCAAGGAACAGGTATCCAGTATTCTGCGGGCGCTCCAGATCCTGGAGTGCTTTATGGATGGGGACACGGAGTGGACCCTCAAGGCCCTGGTGGAGCGGCTGGGGCTGCCCACCACCACCGTGTACCGCCAGGTGTCCACCCTGGCGGAGCGGCAGTACCTGGAGCAGGACCCGGTGCGCAAGAGCTACCGGCCCGGCCCCCGGCTGCTGATGCTCTCCAGCGCCGTCCTGGGCCGGTCGGACCTGCGGTGCACCGCCCGGCCGGAGCTGGAGCGGCTCAGCGAGGCGCTGCAGGAGACCATCAACCTCAGCGTGCTGCTGGAGCACGACATCTTCTATCTGGACAAGGTGGAGACCCGCCGGTCCATCGTCTGCAACACCCAGGTGGGCAGCCGCGCCCCGGCCTACGCCACCAGCGCCGGCAAGGCCATGCTCTCCTGCCGGAGCGACGCGTGCATCGAGGAGTACTGCCGCTGGATGGCCGGCGCGGCCCGGCCCCTGACGGAGCGCACCATCACGGACCCCGCCCGGCTGCGGGAGGAGCTGGCCTTCGCCCGGCTCCACGGCTACGCCGTCGACGACGGGGAGATCGAGGAGGGCCTCATCTGCGTGGCGGCCCCCATCTGCGACATGAACCACCGGGCGGTGGGGGCGGTGAGCGTCTCCGGCCCGGACTACCGGATGCAGGCGGATCGGGAGCTGATGATCCGGGAGGTGCGGCGCACCGCCCGGAACATCTCCCAGCTGCTGGGCTTCCGGGAATAATTTCATACAGGAGGCGGGACGCATGGATCACGGAGCATATCTCAAATCGGTCTTTTCCCTGGAGGGCAAGACGGCCCTGGTCACCGGCGCGGCGGGAGGCATCGGCGCCGCCATCAGCCGGGGGCTGGCCTATGCCGGGGCGGAGGTGGCCCTGTGCGGCCGGACCCTTTCCAAGTGCCGGGCCCTGGAAGCGGAGATCACCGCCGCCGGCGGAAGGGCCAGCGCCCATCTGCTGGACGTGGCGGACCTCGCCTCCATCCGCCGCTGCGTGGACGAGGTGATGGCCCGGTACGGCAGGATCGACGTCCTCTTCAACGTGGCGGGCATCAACAAGCGGGAGGGACTGCTGGACGTGGAGGAGGCGGACTACGACCGCATCATGGACACCAACCTCAAGGGCGTCTACTTCATGACCCAGGCGGTGGCCCGGGAGATGTACAAGCGGAAATCCGGCAGCATCGTCAACATCGGCTCCCACAACGACACCGCCATGCTGGGGGGCTGCTCCGTCTACGGCGCGGCCAAAAGCGGCGTCATCGCCATCACCCGGTCCATGGCGGTGGAGTGCGCCCGGTACGGCATCCGCTGCAACGCCATCAGCCCCGGCCACATCATCACGGAGCTCACCCAGGTCAGCTGGGACAGCCCCAACCGCGCCCCCTACATGAAGTCCCGCATCGCCATGGAGCGGGGGGGACAGCCCGAGGAGCTGGTGGGCATGGCCATCCTCCTGGCCTCCGACGCCTCCAGCTACATGACCGGCCAGACCTACCACATCGACGGCGGGTGCCTGGCCGGCGGCACCCCCTGGGAGTACGACACAGCGTATTAAGAGGCAAAGCGCCGCCCGTTCCGAAAGGAACGGGAGGCGCTCTTTTCTCACTCCGCCTGCCGGGCGGCCAGGTACGCGGAAAGCGACCCGGCCGCCTCACAGCGCGTCCTCCCCGTCGGGGACGAATTCCAGGATGTCCCCGGGCTGGCAGTCCAGGGCCGCGCAGATGGCCTCCAGGGTGGAGAACCGCACCGCCTTGGCCTTGTTGTTTTTCAGGATGGAGAGGTT
>CALWXI010000209.1 GCA_944385455.1 uncultured Oscillospiraceae bacterium
GCGCCGCTGATGGTCTCCTCGTGGAACAGGTTCAGGCCCTTGACCATCTCCTCGCGGACATTTGCGAAGTGCTTCACAAACTTGGGCTTGAAGTCGCCGTACATCCCCAGCAGGTCCTGAGTCACCATGACCTGGCAGTCCACATCGGGGCCGGCGCCAATGCCCATGACGGGGACGGACACCGCGTTCCGGATCGCCTTGCCCACCGCGTTGGGGACGCATTCCACCACAATGCCGATGACCCCGGCCTTCTCCAGGGCGATCGCGTCCTCCACCAGCTTCTTCGCGCTCTCCGGCGTGCCGCCCTGGACCTTAAAGCCGCCGAAGCTCGTGCTGGTCTGGGGCGTCATGCCGATATGTCCCACGACGGAGATCCCCGCGTCCACCATGCGCCGGATGGTGGGGGCCATCTCGCTGCCGCCCTCCAGCTTGACGCAGTCGCAGTTGGTCTCCATCAGCAGCCGGTTCGCGCTGGCAATGGCCTGCTCAGGGCTGACATTGTAGGAACCAAAGGGCATATCTCCGATGACGAACGTATTCGGAGCGCCCTTCACCACCGGACGGGTATACTGGATCATGTCGTCCAGCGTCACACCCACCGTGCTGGCGTAGCCCAGCATGATCATGGCCAGGGAATCGCCCACCAGGATGATCTCGCTCTCGCTCTCGTTCACGATGGACGCCGTGGTATAGTCATAGGCCGTCACAAACGTAAACTTTCTCCCCTCCTGCTTGAACTTTTTGAAGTCGGGGATCGTCATTTTTTTCTTTACCGCGTCTGCCACTGAACATAACCTCCTAATTTCGTTCTTTTTATTCTTTCATAATCCTCCAATGATCCTGAAAGCGTTTTGTCCTGGACCTCTGCCAGTCCGGCGCGCGGGGATCGCGCGGGGCGGGTATCGGCGCTCCATTTTCGTGTCCCCATCTTCCGGGGCCGGCCGGAGGGGCTGGGGAGGTCTGTTCCCCGGCCCCGGAGCGGGCCCCTCATCAACTCTGGTTTCATTATAGAGGGTGCCCGCGGCAAAGGGAAATACTTGTTTTGTTAAAAACCATAACCAAAATATTATGCGGCCTTCTGCTTCCCGCGGGATACGGTCCCTCCGGCAGCCCGGGCGCATTGGTATTCATATATAAGAGCAGCGCGCCGCAGGGCGTCTGAAAACGTGCGGCTGACGGGCTCGGAGCAGGAAAGCGCGCCGTCCTCCGCGCGCGGAAAATCCCCATGGGAGGGCGGATGACGGCGGCGGTATAACCTGCGTGTTATGACGATGGCAAAAAGAAGTATTTTACTTTGCGCTTCCCCCTGCCTTAAGATAAATACGACAATACAGGAAGCCGCTTCGGCAGGCAGAATGGATCATCAAGGAATGGAGGAAACAGAAATGGCTATCATGAGCGACATTGAGATCGCCCAGGCGTGCGAGAAGGAGAAGATCACCGCCATTGCCGCGCGGGCCGGGATCCCGGAGGACTACCTGGAGCTCTACGGCAATTATAAAGCGAAGATCGACTACCGCTACCTCAAGGACCACGCAGACAGGCCGGACGGGAAGCTGATCCTAGTGACCGCCATCACCCCCACCCCCGCCGGCGAGGGCAAGACCACCACCAGCGTCGGCCTCACCGACGGACTGCGCAAGATCGGCAAGAACGCGATGGTGGCGCTGCGGGAGCCCAGCCTCGGCCCCGTGTTCGGCGTCAAGGGCGGCGCCGCCGGCGGCGGGTACGCCCAGGTGGTGCCCATGGAGGACATCAACCTCCACTTCACCGGCGATTTCCACGCCATCGGTGCGGCCAACAACCTGCTGGCGGCCATGCTGGACAACCACATCCAGCAGGGCAACGCCCTGGGCATCGACCCCAAACAGATCACCTGGAAGCGGGCCGTGGACATGAACGACCGCCAGCTCCGCCACATCGTGGACGGTCTGGGCGGCAAAGTCCAGGGCGTGCCTCGGGAGGACGGCTTTGAAATCACCGTGGCCAGCGAGGTCATGGCGGTGCTGTGCCTGGCGTCGGACATCCCGGACCTGAAGGCCCGGCTGGGAAAAATGATTGTGGCGTATACATACGACGGTAAGCCCGTCACCGCCCACGACCTGAAGGCGGAGGGCGCCATGGCCGCCCTGCTGAAGGACGCCCTGAAGCCCAACCTGGTCCAGACACTGGAGGGGACGCCCGCCTTCATCCACGGCGGACCCTTCGCCAACATCGCCCACGGCTGCAACTCCGTCACCGCCACCCGTATGGCCCTCAAGTGCGCAGACTATGTGGTCACCGAAGCCGGCTTCGCCGCCGACCTGGGCGCTGAGAAGTTCGTGGACATCAAGTGCCGCATGGTGGGGCTGAAGCCCTCCGCGGTGGTGATCGTGGCCACCGTCCGGGCGCTGAAATATCACGGCGGCGTTGCCAAGGCGGATCTGAACCACGAGAACCTGGAGGCCCTGGAGAAGGGCCTGCCCAACCTGCTGCAGCACGTAGACAATGTGAAGAACGTGTACGGTCTTCCCTGCGTGGTGGCCATCAACGCCTTCCCCACGGACACGGCGGCGGAGCTGGCCCTGGTGGAAAAGAAGTGCAGCGAGCTGGGCGTGAACGTGGCCCTGTCCGAGGTTTGGGCCAAGGGCGGCGAGGGCGGCAAGGCGCTGGCCAAGGAGGTTGTCCGCCTGTGCGAGCAGCCCAATCACTTCGGCTTCACCTATCCGCTGGATATCTCCATCGAGGAGAAGCTGGACGCCATCTGCAAGCGGGTGTACCACGCCGACGGCGTGACGCTGACGGCCAACGCGAAAAAGCAGGCCCAGCAGCTCACCGACCTGGGCTTCGGCAGCCTGCCCATCTGTATGGCCAAGACCCAGTACAGCTTCTCCGACGACCCGTCCCTGTTGGGGGCCCCCAAGGGCTTCACGGTGACGGTGCGGAACCTGAAGGTCTCCGCCGGCGCAGGCTTCATCGTGGCCCTGACCGGCGACATCATGACCATGCCGGGTCTGCCCAAGGTCCCCTCCGCCGAGAAGATCGACGTGGACGAGAACGGCGTAATCTCCGGGCTGTTCTGAGAAAAACCTGTATTCCCGGAAGTCCGGCGGCGCGCCGCCGGACTTCCCTCCGCAAAAATAGCAACTGTCCAAGCAAGGAGGAATCGCCTGTGGATATGACAATGGAATCCTGCCGGAGGTTTGTGGAGGTGCTGGCCTCAGACGCGCCGGCTCCCGGAGGCGGGGGCACGGCGGCCCTGGTGGGGGCTATCGGCACCGCTCTGGGGAACATGGTGGGCTCCCTCACGGTGGGGAAAAAGAAGTATGCGGACGTGGAGGCGGAGATCCTGGCACTGAAGGCCAGGTGCAATTCCCTCCAAGCAGAGCTGCTGGACCAGGTGGAGGCCGACGAGAAGGGCTTCGTGCCCCTGTCCCGTGCTTACGGCATCCCGAAGGACGATCCCACCCGGGAGCAGGTGCTGGAAGAGGCTACCCTGACGGCCTGCCGGACTCCGATCCGCATCATGGAGCTGTGCTGTGAGTCGCTGGACGCCATCGCCGTGTTCGCCGCCAAGGGCAGCCGCCTGGCAGTGTCCGACGCGGGCTGCGCCGCCGTGTGTGTAAAGGCGGCGCTCCAGGCCGCCAGCCTGAATGTTTTCATCAACACGAAAACCTTGAGAGACCGGAAGAAGGCGGAGGAGATGAACGCCAAGTGCCTGGTGATGTTGGAGAAATACGGCGCCAGGGCCGACGAGATCTTCCGCGCGGTGAAGGATAGCTTCTTCAAGTAAGGAAGGGAGATGGAGCGCATGGCAAAATTACTGCTGGGAAAGGAAGTCAACGAGGCGCTGAACGCCCGCGTCCGGGCGGCGTGCGGCCGCCTGAAAGCAGGCGGGGTCTCCCCCACCCTAGCCATCGTCCGCTGCGGTGAGCGGCCGGACGACCTGAGCTACGAGCGCGGCGCCCTCAAGCGGGCGGAGGCGCTGGGCGTGGCGGTGGAGCGGTTTTTGCTGCCGGAGGACGTCAGCAAGGCGGAACTGCTGAAAACCATCGATGGGCTCAACGCCAATGACGCCATCCACGGCGTGCTGCTGTTCCGGCCCCTGCCGAAGCACCTGAAGGCGGACCAGGACGAGATCTGCAACCGCCTGGATCCCCGGAAGGATGTGGACGGTATGACGGACGGCTCCAGCGCCGGCGTGTTCATGGGCAAGGCGCTGGGGTTCGCCCCCTGCACCCCCGCCGCCTGCATGGAGATCCTGGACCACTACGGCATCGACTGCACTGGAAGGCGGGCGGTGGTGCTGGGGCGGAGCCTGGTGGTGGGCAAGCCCGCCGCCATGATGCTGCTGGGGAAGAACGCCACCGTCACCGTCTGCCACACCAAGACGAAGCATGTGGCGGAGATCGCCCGGGAGGCGGACATCCTGGTCTCCGCCGCCGGCGTGCTGGGGAGCCTGACGAAGGACTATGTGCGCCCCGGACAGGTGGTGATCGACGTGTCCATCAACTGGGACGAGGCCAAGGGCATCATCGCCGGCGACGCGGTGTACGGCGAGGTGGAGCCCATCGTGGAGGCCATCACGCCAGTGCCCGGCGGCGTGGGCTCCGTCACCACCTCCATCCTGATGAAGCACGTGGTGGAGGCCGCCGGGAGGGCCGCCCCATGAGGCGGGTCCGGCTGTTTGCCTCCGCCGCGCTGGCCGGTGTGTGCGTGGGCCTGGGCGGGACCGTATTCCTGTCTCTGGACAGCAGGGTGCTGGGGGCGCTGCTCTTTACCGTGGGTCTCTTCACCATCTGCACCCAGGGCCTGCATCTGTACACCGGCAAGGTCTGCTACATATTCGAAAAGGATCTGTCCTACGCCCTGGACCTGCTCCCCATCTGGCTGGGGAATCTGGCGGGCACGTTCCTGCTGGGCATGCTGGTGCGCTGCACCCGCATCGCCCCTCCGCTGGTGGAGGCGGCCAGGGGCCTGTGCGAGACGAAGCTGAATGACAGCCTGGGGAGCATCTTCCTGCTGGCGGCGCTGTGCAACGTGCTCATTTACATCGCCGTGGAGGGGTATAACAAGAACCCCCACGAAATTGGCAAATACCTGGCGCTGTTTTTCGGCGTCGTGGTTTTCATCCTCTGCGGATTCGAGCACTGCGTGGCCAATATGTACTACTTCTCCGTTGCGGGGATGTGGAGCGGCAAGGCGCTGGTGTATCTGCTGGTGATGACGCTGGGAAACTCTGTGGGAGGGATCCTGTTCCCCTTGGTCCGGGGCAGACTGGCAAACGTGTGACCCATAACATCGGAATCAACATTCGGTCAGAGTAGGGCCGGCGCGTCAAGTGCCAGCGGATGGGAAGTTGCCGCTGGACGAAGGGATCTCCCGCGTTGCCGGACCCGCATCCGCTGCCACTGAAGGCGCAAAGGCTCCTTTCGTGGCAACTGTCACGAAAGGAGCCTTTTTACCATGAAAAAATTTGATACGAAACTGCTCGTCACCATTGGGATGCTGACGGCAGTCCACATCGTGCTCTCCCGCTTCCTCTCCATCAACGCGTGGAATCTGAAGATCGGCTTTGCCTTTGTCCCCGTCTTCATCGCCGCTTACTGCTATGGCCCCACGGCGGCGGCCATCGTGGGCGGCCTGGGGGACTTTCTGGGGGCGATCCTGTTTCCCATCGGGCCGTATTTTCCGGGCTTCACCGTCTCCTGCGCGCTGACGGGCGTTGTCTTCGGACTCCTGCTGCACAGGAGACAAAGCGTCCCCCGCATCGCCGCGGCCGTCTGCCTGAATCAGCTGGGGATCAGCCTCTGCGTCACGACGCTCTGGATCTCCATTCTGTACGGCTCGCCCTATCTGCCGCTGCTTGCGACCCGCGTGCTCCAGTGCGCGGTCCTGATTCCCGTTGAGTTCCTGGTGATCGGCGCGTTTGCGCAGACCTTGATGCGCTTTGGAAGGAGGGGGCTTGCGTGACTTACGAGGAAGCTCTGTCATTTATTCACCAGACGGACTGGAAGGGCAGCCGGCTGGGCCTGGACCGGATGCGGGAGCTGATGGGGCTGCTGGGAAATCCCCAGGAGCGTCTGCGGTTCATCCATGTGGCCGGCACCAACGGGAAGGGCTCCACCTGCGCCATGCTGGCGTCGGTCCTCACCGCCGCCGGGTACAGAACGGGCATGTATATCTCCCCCCACCTGGTGCGGGTAAATGAGCGGATCTCCGTCAACGGCGCGGACATCTCGGACGGCGATCTCATCGCCGCGGCGGAACAGGTCCGGGACGCAGCCGGGAACATGGCGGACCAGCCCACGGAGTTCGAGCTCATCACCGCCATGGCCCTGTGTCACTTCGCCAGGCAGCGGTGCGATCTCGTGGTGCTGGAGGTGGGTTTGGGCGGCCGGCTGGACGCCACGAACATCATTCCTCCCCCGGAGGCCGCGGTCATCACCAACATCGGCCTTGAGCACACGGAGATCCTGGGGGACACGCCGGAAAAAATCGCCGGAGAGAAGGCCGGTATCATCAAGGCCAGCTCCAACGTGGTCCTGTACTCCCAGACGCCGGAGGTGGAACAGGTGGTGCGGGCCATCTGCCGGGAACACGGCTGTCCCCTTTCCACAGCTGATCCCGCCCACCTCTCCCGCCGCCGGGAGACCCTGGCGGGGCAGCGTTTCTGCTGGCGCGGCACGCAGTACGCTATTCCCCTGCTGGGTGCCCATCAGACGCGGAACGCCGGGGTCGTTCTGGAGACCGTGCAGGCCCTTCGGCACCGCGGGTGGAAGATCCGGGAGGAAGCGGTATCCGCCGGCCTTGGCCGCGTCCGCTGGCCGGCCCGGATGGAGGTGCTGTGCAAATCCCCCGTGTTCCTTCTCGACGGTGGGCATAACCCCCAGTGCGCCCAAGCGGCCGCCGGCTGTCTCGGCAGCCTTCTGCCCGGTCAGAAGGTCGTGTTTCTGATGGGCGTCCTGGCGGATAAGGACTATCCAGCCGTCATCGACAGGCTGATGCCGTTCGCCCAGGAATTTGTCTGCCTGACGCCGGAGAGTGAGCGGGCGCTGCCCGCCGGGGCCCTGGCAGAGTACCTGACCCGCCGCGGTGCGAATGCGTCCCCGTATGATGGGATCGAGGACGGGATCGCCGCGGCCCTCTCCGCCGCCGGGGAGCGCGGTGCTGTCGTGGCCCTGGGCTCCCTTTATCTGGCGGGCTTTGTGCGGGAGGCGTTTCATGGCGCTTACCGCAGCTGGCTCCGAAAAGAGAAGATCCGTGCCAGAGATGCTCTGGGAAGAGAGACCCGGGAACGTCTCTCCCGCCGGATCGCGGCCCGCATCGCGGCCAGCGGCGTCTTTCAAACTGCCAGGACCATCCTGATCTATCGGGCGGTCCGGGGGGAGGTCCAGCTAAACGCACTGGAAACTGCACCACAATCGCAAAACAAGCGGATTGCCTTTCCTCGATGCGTCAGTGATACAGAAATGATAGCCCTTCTTCCCCACGATTCAACTGCCTGGGCGGCTGGGTATCGAGGCATCCAAGAGCCGATCCTGGAACGGTCAGAACAGCTTGCTCCTGATGATATTGATCTCGTGATTTGCCCTTGCACAGTATTTGATGAGGACTGCCATCGTATGGGAATGGGCGCTGGTTTTTATGACCGCTATCTCAAAAAGTGTACCCATGCGCAAACAATCGCAGTTGCTTTTGAATGTCAAAAATCGCCAAAAGTTCCAACCGCTCCTTGGGACTGCTCCATAGAATACGTATTTACGGAAAGTGCAGTTTATCATACCAAAAATTATACACAGGCGAGAGACATGCTATTGCAGAATTAGAGTATTGGCAAGATACATTTTACAGTTACATTCAGCAAAAAAATATTGATAGAAGCTATGTGGATTTTAGCATATATGATGGCTCTCAAATTGTGCAAAACAGAGAAATATAGTTTTACCTTTCATTAAATTGTAAGACCCGGCAATTA
>CALWXI010000210.1 GCA_944385455.1 uncultured Oscillospiraceae bacterium
GTGAGTTTGCTCATGAGATGAAACCAGTCCTTTTATTTGAATTTGATGAAACTCAGAGGAAAAGGGAAGCCAGCAGGGGAGTGACATATGCCTCCATCAGCGCCGCGGCGCACAGCAGCGGCAGCACAGCCAGCAGCAGTACCCGGCTGATGAGCAGCAGGCAGTCCCATAACGGCAGGGCGTCTGGCCGCTTGCGGCAGCGAAGGGTGAGCTGGGTGCAGACATAGAGGCCGGTGCCCAGCGCCAGGGCGATGGCCGGCAGCTCAAAGATGCCGTGGGGCAGCAAAAGAGCCAGATACACAAAAAGTGAGATCCCCTCTGCAGTATATTGCGCCGCCAGCACGCCCAGTACCATGGCGTTGATGCCCAAGGTCAATGCCGGCAGGCGAAGAAAGGGGATCAGGCCGTATACCATGATGAAAGCGCAGGCCTGAAGGTTGTTGGAAAGAAGACCCAGGGCGGAGAGGGAGCCGTCCTCCTGCGTGATGGGCATGGAGCCCATGGCGGAGAGCACCAATCCCACCAGTGCTTCCCGTACCTGGGGAAGAAAGAGGCAGGCGGCATAGAAAAATACCGCCACGATGATAAATGCCGCGCCGGCGTGGGCGGTCTCCCGGGCAAGGCCTCGCTGCCATGCCTGGATCAGCGCGGTATAGCGGAACTGGAACAGATCCTTCATCCCTGCAGTTTCTCCAGCCCCAGCTTCAGGCGGCGGAGAGTCTCCTCCCGGCCCAGGATGTGGCAGATCTCCACAGCGCCGCCGGGAGTCACCAGCTTGCCGGCGGCGGCGATGCGCACGGGCCACATCAAAGTGGCATTTTTCACGCCCAGAGACGCAGCCAGCTCCACCAGAGCATCGTGCACGTCCTCCGATGTCCAGGCCTCCAGTCCCTCCAGAGCGGGGATGGCAGCTTCCAGCATGGACCGTGAGACGGCGGCGTCGGTCTTGGACTTTTTGTTGGTGAAGAAAGAGACATCATAGTCCGGCAGGGCGTCGAAGAAGTCCACCTTCTCCGGGATGTCCGTGAGTTTTTCGCACCGGGCCTGCAGCAGCGCAGCTATGGCGGCGATGTCGATGGCGGGATTCTTCACGCTCTGGCGGATATACGGCTCCGCCACTGCGGCAAAGGTCTCGGGAGCCATGGCGCGCAGATAGGTGGCGTTGAAATAGGTGAGCTTGTCGATGTCGAAGATGGCGGGAGACTTGGAGATGCCGGCGATGTCAAAGGCGTCCACCAGCTGGGAAAGGGAGAAGATCTCCTGTTCGCCCAGCTCGCCTCTGGGCGCCCAGCCCAGCAGGGCCACATAGTTCAGCACCGCCTCGGTGAGATAGCCCTGAGCGATGAGGTCCTCATAGGAGGGGTCGCCGTGACGCTTGGACATTTTGTTGTGCTGGTCCCGCATGACGGGGGAGCAGTGAACATAGGTGGGGATGTCCCAGCCGAAGGCCTCGTAGAGGAGATTGTACTTGGGGGCGGAGGAAAGGTACTCGCTGCCCCGGACCACGTGGGTGATGCCCATGAGGTGGTCGTCCACCACGTTGGCAAAATTATAGGTGGGCAGGCCGTCCCGCTTGAGGAGCACCTGATCGTCCAGGGTCTTGTTTTCCACCGTGATGTCCCCGAAAGAGACGTCATGGAAGGTGGTGGAGCCCTCGCGGGGGATGCGCTGACGGATGACATAGGGCCTTCCGGCGTCCAGGTTGGCCTGGACTTCCGCAGGGCTCAGGTCCCGGCAGGGATCGTCCCCCCGCTGGAAGTCGCCGCTGTCCTCTTCGGATTCCGCCTTCTCGCAGAAGCAGTAGTAGGCCGCGCCCTTTTCCACCAGCAGCTGAGCGTACTTGCCGTACAGGCCCCGCCGCTCCGACTGGATATAGGGACCCACAGGGCCGCCCACGTCAGGACCTTCATCGTGGGTGAGGCCGCACTCGGCCATGGTGCGGTAGATGACGTCGGTGGCGCCTTCCACCAAGCGGCCCTGATCGGTGTCCTCGATGCGCAGGATGAACGTGCCGTGATGATGCCGGGCGATGAGCCAGGTGTAAAGCGCGGTGCGGAGATTGCCCACGTGCATGTAGCCGGTGGGGGAGGGGGCGAACCGGGTGCGGACCTTCCCCTTGGGAATGCGGGCCTCCATCTCTTCAAAAAAGCTTCTATCAAGTACCATGAATGTACCTCCATGCCGAAATTTTACACAATATAACAGTTTACATTATCATCCTCCAAGGGAGGATTGTCAAGGCCGACTTGCACCGCTCCGGCAGAAGCTGGGGGAGGCAGAGACTTTTTCCCCCGCCGGGATTGCACTTTTTCCCGGGCCATGCTACAATGTACGAGTTAAATTGCCGTCATGCGCCCGCGGAGCGGGACGGAGCAGATAGTTGAGGTGCGAATCATGGAAAACGAAGTGCAGAAAAAACGGATTCTCAGCGGGATCCAGCCCTCCGGAGACTTGACCCTGGGTTCCTACCTGGGCGCCATCAAGAACTGGGCGGCGCTGGCCGATGAGTACGACTGCTATTATATGCTGGCGGACATGCATACCATTACGGTGCGGCAGGTGCCGGCGGATCTGCGCCGCCACACGCTGACCCAGGTGGCGGCATATATCGCCAGCGGTCTGGATCCGGAGAAGAACGTGCTGTTTGTTCAATCTCACGTGCCGGCCCACGCGCAGCTGGGCTGGGTGCTGGACTGCTACACCATGTTCGGCGAGCTCTCCCGGATGACCCAGTTCAAGGATAAGTCCGCCAAGAACGCGGACAATATCAACGCGGGCCTTTTCACCTATCCTGCCCTGATGGCGGCGGATATCCTCCTCTACCAGGCGGATCTGGTGCCGGTGGGCGGCGATCAGAAGCAGCATGTGGAGATCTGCCGGGACATCGCCAACCGCTTCAACGGTATCTACGGGGATGTGTTCAAGATCCCGGAGCCTTACATCCCAAAGGTGGGTGCCCGGGTCATGAGCCTGACCTCTCCGGAAAACAAGATGTCCAAGTCCGACAAGGATCCCGGCGGCTGCGTATACATGTTGGAAAAACCGGAGGACATCATGCGCAAATTCAAAAAGGCCGTGACGGACTCCGAAGCCTGTGTCCGCTTCGACAAGGAAAATAAGCCCGGCGTGTCCAATCTGATGCAGATCTACTCCGTGGCCACCGGCCGCACCTTCGAGGAGATCGAATCGGAGTTTGCGGGCCGGGGCTACGGCGACTTCAAAAAGGCCGTGGGCGAGTCTGTGGTAGAGCTGCTGCGGCCCATCCGGGAGGAGACCGAGCGGCTGCTGGCGGACAAGGCGTATCTGGAGAGCGTGTATCGCGCCGGTGCGGAGAAGGCTGCCCGGGTAGCGGACCGCACTCTCAGCAAGGTCTATAAAAAAGTGGGTTTCCTGGCACGGTGACGGAGGCATGGCATGCTGAGTGAAAATCGACTGATCGTCTATGTGCTGCTGGCGCTGCTGACGGCGCTGGTGGTGAGCTTCCTGATGACGCCCATCGTCAAGACCTTCGCCTACAAGGTGGGGGCCATCGATGTGCCGAAGGACGCCCGTCGGATGCACAAGGTCCCCATTCCCCGGCTGGGAGGCCTGGCCATTTTCATCGGCTTCATGGTGAGCATCCTGCTGTTTCTGGACATCCGGGGCAATACCCAGATGCAGAGCATCCTGCTGGGGGCGGTGATCATCGTGGTGCTGGGCGTGGTGGACGACATCATGGCCCTGCCGGCTCTGCTGAAATTCGTGGTGCAGATCATCGCGGCGCTGGTGCCGGCCACCAACGGCGTACAGATCCTGGCGTTCTCCAATCCAAATGTCTTTTCCGAGAATCTCTATTGGGTGCTGGGCAATCTCTCCATTCCCGTCACGGTGCTGTGGATCGTGGCCATCACCAACTCCGTGAACCTCATCGACGGCCTGGACGGCCTGGCCAACGGTGTCTCCGCCATTTCCGCCACCACCATGCTGGTCATCGCCATGCTGGCCTCAGAGGGTCAGGTGGCCGTGGCCATGGCGGCGCTGGTGGGGGCCAGCGTGGGCTTTATGCCCTATAATCTGAATCCCGCTAAGATGTTCATGGGAGACACCGGCGCCACCTTCCTGGGATATATCCTGGCCACCATGTCCATCCAGGGGCTTTTCAAGTATTATGCCGTCATTTCCTTTGTGGTGCCCTTCCTGATTCTGGGTCTGCCTATTTTTGATACGACCTTCGCTTTTATCCGGCGCATCGCCCATGGGCAGAGTCCCATGCATGCCGACCGCAGCCACATCCATCACCGGCTCATCGACATGGGCCTCAACCAGAAGCAGGCGGTGGCCACGCTGTATGTGATCTCCGCCATTCTGGGCCTCAGCGCCGTGGTGCTTACCACCGGCGGCGAGCAGAAAGCCATGCTGCTGTTTGCAGCCCTCTGTATCGTGGCGGTGGTGGCTGCCCGGGTGGTATTTCCGAAAGAGGTCAAGGAAGAACTGCGGGAGGAGCTCCATGAGGAGCTGGAGGGCCTGCGGGAGCACGGACATCACCCCGAGGCTCCGGCGGACGAGAAGAAAGACGAGGAAGTATAAATGGAAAAACTGCGTATCATGAGCGTGTTCGGCACCCGGCCGGAGGCCATCAAGATGTGTCCCCTGGTGCAGGAGCTGGCTTCCCGTTCGGAGATTGAGAGCCTCTGCTGCGTCACTGCCCAGCACCGCCAGATGCTGGACAGCGTGCTGGAGGTCTTCCGTCTCAAGCCGGATTACGACTTGGACATCATGACTCCCCGGCAGACCCTCTCCACCATCACCAGCAAGTGCCTTTTGGGCATGGAGGGGGCCATCGAGGCCCTGCGGCCGGACATGATCCTGGTCCACGGGGATACCTCCACCACCTTTGCCGGGGCGCTGTCCGCCTTTTACCATCAGATTCCGGTGGGACATGTGGAGGCTGGACTGCGGACCTATGACAAGTATTCTCCCTTTCCGGAGGAGATGAACCGCAAGCTGGTCAGCGCCATTGCCGACCTCTATTTCTGCCCCACGGTGAACAACAAAAAGAATCTCCTGCGGGAGGACATCACAGAGGGCCTCTTTGTCACCGGGAACACGGTGATCGATGCGCTGAAGACCACCGTCCGGCAGGATTACCGCTTTTCCACGGAGGCCCTCAACGGCCTGCCTTATGGGGAGAAAAAGATTATCCTGGTGACCTGCCACCGGCGGGAGAACTATGGGGAGCCCATGAAGCAGATCATGCTGGCCCTGCGCGAGATCGCCGAGACCCACGAGGACGTGGAGCTGGTATATCCTGTGCACCTGAGCCCGGTGGTGCGGGAGTCGGCGGACGCCTATCTTCGGGGCGCGCCCCGCGTTCACCTCATTGATCCCCTTTCCGCCGATGAGATGCACAACCTGATGGCCAGGTGCTGCCTGGTGATGACGGATTCCGGAGGGCTCCAGGAGGAGGCCCCTGCCCTGGGCAAGCCTGTGCTGGTGCTGCGCCGGGAAACGGAGCGGCCGGAGGCCGTGGAGGCGGGTACGGTGAAGCTGGCGGGAGTGGACCGGGAGACCATCGTCTCCATGGCGGACCGGCTCATCCGGGACGAGGATGCCTACCGAGAGATGGCCCATGCGGTGAATCCCTATGGAGACGGCCATGCCTGCCGCCGGATCACCGACGCCATCCTCTGGCATTTCGGCCGCGGGGAGCGTCCCGCGGATTACCAGGCCTGAGTCCAACGGGAAAGGAGGAGCGGCGGTGGATGCGCGGAAGCGAAACTGGATCACCTGGGCCTTTGTGGCTTTGACGGTGCTGGTGGTGGCCATGATGCTGGGCAGCACCCTGCATCGCACCACATACATCCACTTGCCGGCTCCCGGGAGCGATACGGAGGAGTCGCAGGGCGATCTCAGCGGCGGAGCCTTGTCCCTGGTGACGGTGACGCCTGAGACGGCGGGCACCGTGGTAGCCACGCTGTCCCGTCCTGCGGAGTACCGCCGCACAGTCACCATTGAACAGATCTGGAGCGGCGGCAGTACCACCACGGACACGGAAGTGGTGGTGTTGAACGGATGGACCCGGACAGACCGGGACCTGCCGGGCGGCCAGGTACGTCATGCGGTGACAGACGGAGAGAGCACCTATATCTGGTACGATAACCAGAGTACGGTCTACGAGGCTGCGGCTGGGGATATCACCGCCGATAACGAGCAGGTCATCCTCACTTATGAGGATATTTTGGACCTTTCGGAGGAACAGATCGCCGCGGCGGATTACCGTGCCATTTCTGGAGTCAACTGCGTTTATGTGGAGACAGAGGCGGACAGCATGGGATATGTGCTGCGGTATTGGGTGAGCGTGGACACAGGATTGCTGACGGCAGCTGAAAAGCTGCTGGACGGGGAGCCGGTGTACCGTATGGCGGCTTTGGAGCTGAGCCAGACGCCGCCAAGCGCGGCGGATTTCACCCTGCCGGACGGGCGGGTATTGACAGCACCTGCCTGAAATGAAGGCGGAGCCGGAAGGCTCCGCCCTTTTTATAGAATCAGCAGCAGTCCCAAGGCCGCCAGCACTTCGTCGTCGGCACCCTCCCGGAAGAGGAGAAACAGCAGCGCCAGAAGCAGCAGATCTCCGGTGTCCACCCGGTCCAGATGCAGCTGATCCAGCAGATGCTGAATCATACCGCTCTCTCCCCGATGGGACGTGCCCGATGCATGAGGCGGAGAGGCGGCAGATTCATGGGCGGGAGGCGGGTCCGGGCGCGGCTGTTCAGCTGTTGAATGCGTTTCACGGCCCGGGCGGGGTTCCTCCTCCGGGATGCGGGTGTAGGTGCCTTCGTCGCTGCGGATGTAACGGTTGTACATATCTCATCCCTCCCGTCCCGCCAGCAGCCTGCGGCCCGCGTGGAACAGGCGGGCCAGCTGCAGCGCCCGCTCCACTTTCTCCTGGCGCTCCGGCTTCAGATATGGCCGCAGGGCATAGAGCAGAGCGCGGGCGGGGGAGTCCTGCCCGCTGCCCAATTCCTGGATCAGGGGCAGGAGCTTCATCAGCAAAGAGGGATCCCCGCCGCCTGTCAGGGCGGAAAGCAGCCCCGAGGGGGAAGTCCCCGACGGAGATGCAGGCTGTGCCGGAGGAGGTGCGGGCTGTGCCGGAGGAGGTGCGGCGGAGGCCGTTTCACCGGAAAGAGATTGGGCCAGCTGCATGATCTGAGACATGGCGTCCGGATTGGAGAGCAGGCTGTTGAGTTTATCGTCGAATTCGGCCATCTCCGCCACCCGCCTTTCTTATCCGGCGGTCACTTTTTCACCGCCTGACTGATTCGCTCCATCAATTCCGCGCCGCCGGGACTCGCTTTGACCCGGTTCATCAGCCGGACCATTTCGGTGGTGTCGCCCCGCATGGCGGACTGAACTGCCTGCTGCAGCCCTGTGCCGCGGTCTCCGGAAGTGAGCATCCGCATGAGAGCCTGCCCGTCGCCGGAGCGCATCAGTGCCTGGAGCATGGCGGGATTGCGCCGCAGCTGGTCCGCCAGCTGATTGGTCTTGTCGTCCATAGTGCCTCCTTGTGCCGTTGTGGATTGGTTCCAGGGCAGTATATGCGCCGGAATGCAAAAACGTGCCTGCGCGATCTGCGCAGGCACGTTTTCAAGTGGCGGAGTCGCAGTCCCGGCGGAGGGGACACTCTCCGCATTTGGGAGAGCGGGCGGTGCAGACATCGCGGCCGAAGAGGACCATCCGATGGCAGAAATTTGAGGATTCCTTGGGCGGCAGCACGGCGCGGAGCTGACGCTCCACCTGAAGCGGGTCCTTGGACCCATCGGTGATGCCAAGACGGCCGGTGATGCGGATGCAGTGGGTGTCGCAGACGTAGGCCGGCTGACCGAACACATCGCCCAGAATCAGATTGGCGGTCTTGCGTCCAACGCCCGGCAGGGCAGTGAGTTCCTCCATGGTGCCGGGGACCTTGCCGCCGTGCTCCGCCAGGAGCTTCTGAGCGCAGGCAACGATGTCCCGGGCCTTGCCGTTGTAGAAACCGCAGGAGTGGATGTACTGCCCCACCTCGGCGGGATCCGCCTGGGCAAAGCTTTCCAGAGTGGGGAAGCGGGCGTAGAGGGCTGGGGTCACCTGGTTCACCCGTTCATCGGTGCACTGTGCGGAGAGGCGTACGGCAAAAAGCAGCTCATAGTCCTTGTCATACTGCAGGGAACAAAGTCCGTCCGGATACCGGTCCTTCAGGATGGAGATGATACGGTTCATGGCGGCCTTGGATTTCATGG
Organism: uncultured Oscillospiraceae bacterium; assembly: GCA_944385455.1. Classification (GTDB taxonomy): domain Bacteria; phylum Bacillota; class Clostridia; order Oscillospirales; family Oscillospiraceae; genus Oscillibacter. The sequence goes on from CALWXI010000210.1 coordinate 8,256, forward strand.
TGCTCACCTCTTGGGTTTGGAATGAAGCGAGTATATCACAAAATCCGACGGTTGGCCATGGAAAAAATCATGGTCTTTTTAAAAGAAATATGATACAATCAACAATCAGACATGAATTAGCAGGAGGGGATACCATGCAGCAGCCACTTGCGGACGAAATCCGGCCTGCATCGCTGGACGAGGTGGTGGGGCAGCGGCATCTGCTGGCTCCGGGAGCGGTACTGCGCCGGCTCATTGAGAGCGGGGCAGAGGTCAACATGGTTTTTTACGGCCCCTCTGGTACCGGCAAGACCACCATTGCCAACATCATTGCTGCCAGGACCCATAAAACGCTCCACCGGCTCAACGCCACCACTGCCTCGCTGCAGGATATCAAGGATGTGATGGCGGACGTGGGAACGCTCATGGCTCCAGGCGGAGTGCTGCTGTATCTGGACGAAATCCAGTACTTCAACAAAAAGCAGCAGCAAAGTCTCCTGGAGTTCATGGAAAACGGCAAGCTGACGCTCATCGCCTCCACTACGGAGAATCCCTACTTCTACGTGTACAGCGCTTTGCTCTCCCGCAGCACAGTGTTTGAATTCAAGGCGGTGCCGCCTGCGGAGGCGGAGCCGGCGGTGCTCCGGGCGCTGGAGGTGGAGCGCGGACGCAGCGATCTGCCGCTGGAGTGGGAAGAAGGGGTGCCCCTTCAGATTGCCACCGCCTGCGGCGGAGATGTCCGTAAGGCCATCAATGCCGTAGAGCTTCTCTGTCAGGCGGCGCTGCCCCGGGACGGGAAGCTGATTCTGACAAGGGATGATGCTTCACAGGTAGCTCAGCGCAGCGCCATGCGTTATGACCGGGATGGAGATGCCCATTACGATATCCTTTCCGCTCTGCAAAAGTCCATTCGGGGCAGCGACCCTGACGCAGCGGTCCATTATCTGGGGCGGCTGCTGGAGGCGGGGGATCTGCTCTCGCCCTGCCGGCGGCTTTTGGTCATTGCGGCGGAGGATATCGGTCTGGCCTATCCCATGGCCATCGCTGTGACCAAGGCCTGCGTGGATGCCGCCGTACAGCTGGGGCTGCCGGAGGCACGGCTGCCGCTGGCGGAGGCGGCGGTGCTGCTGGCCACCGCGCCCAAATCCAACACCGCCCACAACGCCATCATTGCGGCCATGGACGATCTGCGCAAGGGCCGGACCGGAGACATTCCCCGCTGCCTGCAGAACGTTCACGCGGATACCACCGGGTTTGACCATCAGCAGCACTATCTCTATCCCCACGACTTTCCTCACCGCTGGGTGGAGCAGCAGTATCTGCCCGACGCACTGCGGAACGTGCACTACTATGAGTGGGGCGACAACAAGACCGAGCAGGCCGCCAAGGCCTATTGGGAAAAGATCAAGGGGCGGCCGCTGTAAAATCGGTCTCCACCACAGGGCGCTGACAGCTGGCAGGGGAGTAGACCCACCGGGAGAGGACGCCGTCGGTGATCTGGTAGCGGCACGGCTCCGGTTCTGCCGGAGGGGGCAGGCGCTGGATCACATGGAGTTTGATCTTCATCCGTTCCGGGCGGATGCTCTTGATGAACACGGACACCCCGTCTCCTGGAGAGAGGTCCTCCCGGCTGTCGGCAAGACCTGAGAGATTGGGAGCAAGCTCCACAAAGCTGCCGTATTCCTTTACGCTGCGCACCACGCCACGCACCGTTTCGCCGGGCTGGAAGCGGCTGGCGTTTTCCATCCAGGTGCCCAGCAGCTCCCGGTGGGTCATGGTGATGCGGCGGCGCGTCCGGTCCATGGAGAGCACTGCCGCCAGGATACGCTGCCCCTCCTGAAACCGGTCTCTGGGGTGGGTGATGCGGGAGATGGAGATGCGCTCCACCGGCAGCATGGCCACGATGCCGCAGCCGACGTCCAAAAAGGCTCCGAAGGACTCCAGCCGGAGGACCCGGCAGGTGAGCACCGTGCCCGGCAGCAGCTGTTCCAGAAAAAAATCCATGGCTTTTTCCTGTGCGGCCCGGCGGGAAATCTGAAGCACCGGCGAACCCTTTTCGTCCGCACGGATGTCGGTAACGGTAAAGCAGGTCTGCTTTCCCACCCTTGACAGTAGGGAAATGTCCCGGTCCGCCCCGCTGATCCAGGGAGCGACGGCCTCCTCGCGCGGCATGACGCCGTCCCCTCCGCCCAGAGGAATGTGGAGGGCATGGGCGGTATCGCAGCGCTGCACGGCTCCCTCCAGAATGGCGCCGGATTCCATGGCGTCCCGGAGTTCGGAGAGGGCGTAGGAGGAAGGAGGGCGCAGACCCTCCGGCGGGTAGGCGTGATTGATCGGCATAATTCCATCGCATCCCATCTGCCGCGGCCCGCGGCGTGATATTTGACAAGAGTATGATATGCAGCACATATGAACGGATTGACAGGAGGTGCGTATGGACCTGCATCTGCAT
>CALWXI010000211.1 GCA_944385455.1 uncultured Oscillospiraceae bacterium
GTGCTGAAAGATCAGAAAATGGGGATCCCCATCCAGCTTGTACAGCGTATACAGTGCATCATAGTCGCCGGGAGAAATGGCATGTGACTGCCCGTCCCAGAGGGACTGGAGCAGGGAACCCAGGGGCGGACGGCAGAATCGCAGGGATTCCAGCCGGGCGCGGACCTGTTCAAAGGTATCTCCGTCCTCCGCAGTGAGGTCCAGGGTCCGGGCGGGAAGATCGGAGTGGATGCCGGGATCGTACCAGAGGGTGCAGGAGACGGACTGAATCTCCATCTCCGGCGCCAGGGAGAGCAGGGGCATGGGACGGGCGTACCACGCCGCGGCGCCCAGTATCAGGAGCAGAAGGATCAGAACGAGTGCCGGCCGTTTGCGGCTGGAAAGAGGCCTGCACTGCTGCGTGGGCATCCCTCCTCTTTGTATGCACCTGCTGTTTGGGTCCGGATCTCAGCCCAGGATCACGGTACCCCTCTCCCGCTGAGCAAGGCCAGCCTTGATGCGGTAGACCGTGGCGGCGGGCTCCAGCTTCGTCTGCTCGCCGGTAGCCATGTCCTTGCAGGCCACCACGCCCGCGGCGATCTCGTCCTCACCCAGGAAGATCACGTAGGGGATGGAGAGCTTGTCCGCGTAGGAGATCTTTTGCTTGAACTTCTTGTCCTCCCAGTGGAGCTGGGCGCGGATGCCGTTGTCCCGGAGCAGCGTGGCCAGGGAAATGGCGGCGGAGAGATCCTCCGTCATGGGCAGGATCAGCACGTCCGCCGGAGCGGTGGGCAGGTCCGGATTCAGCATGCCCTGCTCACCCAGCACATAGAACAAGCGGGTGAGGCCGATGGAGATGCCCACGCCGGGGAGCTGACGGTCGGTGTAGTACTCCGCCAGGTTATCGTACCGGCCGCCGGAGCACACGGAACCGATCTCCGGATGGTCCAGCAGCGTGGTTTCATACACGGTACCGGTGTAGTAGTCCAGGCCTCGGGCAATGGTGAGGTCCACGGCAAAGTGCTCCGCAGGGACGCCGAAGTCCCCGAGATGCCGCACCACAGTGGAAAGCTCCATGAGGCCCTGGTCAAAGACCTCATGGCGGCCCCGGTAGGCCTCCAAGGCGCCCAGGACCGTTTCATTGCTGCCGGAAATGGCGATGAACTTCAGAATCTCGTCTGCCTGCGCCTGCGTCAGGCCGCAGTCCTCCGTTAACAGGACACCGACCTTTTCGGCACCGATCTTGTCCAGTTTGTCCACGGTGCGCATGATTTCGCCGGCGCGGTCCGTAAGGCCCATGATGGCATAGAAGCCGTTGAGGATCTTCCGGTTGTTTACCCGGATCTGAAAGCGCCTGAGGCCCAGGGCGGAGAAGGTGCGGTAGATGATGGCGGGGATCTCCGCCTCGTTGAGGATGGAGAGCTTGCCGTCGCCGATGATGTCGATGTCCGCCTGGTAGAACTCCCGGAAGCGGCCACGCTGGGCCCGCTCGCCCCGGTAGACCTTGCCGATCTGATAGCGGCGGAAGGGGAAGGAGAGGTCGTTGTAGTGCAGGGCCACATACTTGGCCAGGGGGACGGTGAGGTCGAAGCGCAGGGACAGGTCCGCGTCGCCCTTGGTGAAGCGATAGATCTGCTTTTCCGTCTCGCCGCCGCCCTTGGCCAGCAGCACCTCGCTGGACTCGATGACCGGGGTGTCCAGAGGGGTGAAGCCGTAGAGGGCGTAGGTACGGCGGAGAATCTCCATGATGCGCTCCATCTGCTGCTGGGGCGCGGGCAGCAGCTCCATGAAGCCGGACAGAGTCCGGGGGGTCATTTTTGCCATGGCATCGGTCTCCTTTTCTCATATAAGCAAATTATAGCACAGTTGGGACGAAAAGAATGCTCCCGTCCCAAAATTTTGGGACGAGAGCGAAATTCGCTTCGTGGTGCCACCCAAATTCAAGGCCCGCAGGGCCTCCTTTGGCCTCCTGGTACGGGGAGGGAGCCGTGGACGTTTCCGTCCCCGCTCCGCCGCTGTCCTTCCCCCGGGCCGAACGGGATGCTTTCAGCAATGCATCTCTCTCTGAAGATCGGCGGGCCGGGATACTGCTGCGGCCTCAGCACGGTGATGGGTTGTATTGTATGCGCTTTGCCGAAAAAAGTCAAGCAATGGGACGTGTGGAGGGATTGACGATGCAGCGCCAGTCCAAGTCCCCCCGGGCCAGGCCCAGCACCAGCATCTCGGCGGTGGCGATATTGCTGGCGAAGGGAATGTTGTTCTGGTCGCACAGACGGGAGATATAGGATACGTCTCCGGCCATGCTCTCGTTGGTGGGATCGTTAAAAAACAATACCAGATCGAATTCGTTGTAGGCGATACGGGCGCCGATTTGCTGGCTGCCGCCGTGGGTATAGGAGAGGAAGCAGTGTACGCTCAGTCCCGTGGCTTCAGAAACCATGTGTCCGGTGGTGTTGGTGGCGTAAAGGTGGTGCCGGGAGAGGATGCCGGCGTAGGCAGTGCAGAACTGCACCATCAGGTCCTTCTTGTTGTCGTGAGACATCAAAGCGATGTTCATGGGGCAAACTCCTTTCTCATTTATTTGATGCGCAGCAGGGGCACGCGTTCTCCCTGCAGGCGCCGGGCGATGTTGCGATAGGTCGCCGCAGCGGAAGAATCCGGCGGCAGCAGCGGGGTCCCGCGGTTGAGGCACAGGGGCAGGACGTCATCCTCCGGCACCACCCCCAGCAGGGGCAGACCCGCCTTGTCCATGGCGTCGTCGATGGTGGCATGCATACTGCGCAGCATTTTTTTCCGCACCCGGTTCACCACCAGATGCAGCGTTCCCGGCGGGAAACGGTGCAGCTCCATAACGGTGTGCTGTGCGTCCCGCAGGGAGGAGGCATCGCTGGTGGTGACAACCA
>CALWXI010000212.1 GCA_944385455.1 uncultured Oscillospiraceae bacterium
GAAATCCGTCTGGGGTGTCGGTTTACCCGACATCCTCGCAGCCTGGGCGGCACATCGCCGGGGAGGCTGCACCCCCTTAAAAATCTGTAAAGGGAAAAATAAAGGGAAAACACCTGCCCAAATAGCATAAAAAGAACCTTGAAACCGTTGCGGCTTCAAGGTTCTTTGTCTGGTTGCGGAGACAGGACTCGAACCTGCGACCTCCGGGTTATGAGCCCGACGAGCTACCAACTGCTCTACTCCGCGATATGAACTTGGTGCCGGTGACCGGACTCGAACCGGTACAGTATCGCTACCGGGGGATTTTAAGTCCCCTGTGTCTACCAATTCCACCACACCGGCAGCTGTTCGGCAATGTTTAGAATACCACATCGGAATGGGATTGTCAAGGTTTTCTTTAAAAAAGTTTTTCGACAAGAAAAAATTTGAAGTGGGAGCATCGTTTCGTGCAATTTTCCCCGCTGGGGCGCATATACTGAGAGGAACCCGGATGCAAAGGAGGATACGCCAATGAGAAGCTGCACATACACCGGAGACGTGGATGATTTGATCTTCGAGGACGGCTGGTTCATCAGCCAGCGCTGACACGTGTGGGACGCCGCGGAAGCGGCGTCCTTTTGCGTATCAGCCGCAGATTGTCCCTCCGCCCACTACTTTTTCGCCGTCATACAGCACCACCGCCTGGCCGGAGGTGACAGCCCGCTGGGGCTCCTCAAACACCACCCGGATGCGTCCGCCCGGCAGCGGTTCCGCCGTGGCGGCGGCTTCCCGCTGGCTGTATCGGGTCTTGGCAGTGACGGCCATGGGGCCGGTGAGCTCGGGAACGGAGATGAAATTCACCGCTTCGGCGATGAGCTCCCGGGTGTAAAGGGCGCTGTCCGGTCCCAGAACGATGCGGTGGGTATCCAGCTCTTTGCGCACCACATATACCGGCTCGCCGGTGCTGACCCCCAGGCCCTTGCGCTGCCCGGTGGTATAGCACTCCAGCCCACGGTGGCGGCCCAGCACCCGGCCGGTGAGGTCCACGAAGTCTCCGGGCACCGGTTCCACGCCGCCGTAGCGCCGGAGAAAGGCGGGGTAGTCGCCGTCGGGGATGAAGCAGATGTCCTGGCTGTCGGCCTTGCCGGCATTGGACAATCCGGCCTCCTCCGCCAGCCGCCGCAGTGCCGGCTTTTCATAGGTCCCCACCGGCAGCAGCAGGTGGCGCAGCTGGTGCTGGGTCAGCTGGTAGAGCACATAGCTCTGATCCTTCCGGGGATCCTGCCCCCGCAGGAGCAGATGGCGGCCGGCGGCCTCGTCGTATCCGATCCGGGCATAGTGGCCGGTGGCGAGAAACTCCGCGCCGTGGTTCAGGGCCCAGTCCAGCAGGGCGCCGAATTTGACGGCACGGTTGCAGTCGATGCAGGGGTTGGGCGTCCGGCCCCGGACGTACTCCGATACAAAGCGGTCCATCACCTCCCGGGCAAAAAGGTCCTGGAGGTCCAGCACCGTATGCGGGATGCCAATGGCGGCGGCCGCCTCCCTGGCGGCGTCGATGTCCTCCGAGGAGCCGCACAGACCGGGCCGGTCCTTGCAGGTGTGAAGGCGCAGGGTAACGCCGGAGACGGCGTAGCCCGCCTGACGAAGCAAAAGCGCTGCGCCCGCGCTGTCCACGCCGCCGCTCATGGCCACACACACGGCAGTCACAGGGGCATCCTCCTTTCACATCTTTGGGTCAGATTACACCTCGGAATGGGGCGAAAAAGCGAAAAATCTGTCGAGGCGGTCAATCCTGGCTCCGAACCAGAAAGGCCTGGGACGGCAGAGCGTCCGCCAGGGCCAGCAGCGTCCGGTTGAAGCCGCCGGCATAGTCAAAGGCCACGTCCCGCACCGTCGTGCCAGCCTGCCGGTCCGGTAAAGAAAGGGTAAAGCGGCTGCCCTTGCCGGGGTGGGACTCAGCTATGAGGGTGCCGCCGTGGCCTTGGGCAATGCGGCGGCACAGCGGCAGGCCCAGACCCAGCCCGTGGGGCAGGGGATCCTGCTCCAATGGCGTGCGGTAGCGGTCAAAGAGTGTGGGAAGACGTTCCGGTGGGATGCCGCAGCCGGTGTCCGTCACCGACAGCAGCAGGTGCCCCTGGCTCCGCCGCAGCTCCACAGTGACGGTGCCGCCGGCGGAGGTGAATTTCAGTGCGTTGGAGAGCAGGTGATACACCAGCTGTTCCAGGGTGTCAGGATGCAGCGCGCAGACATGGCGCTCCATGGCACAGACAAACCGCACCTCCAGCCCCAGCAGCGGGGCCAGACCGGCGGTACGGGCGCAGATGTCGCTCACCAGAGACACGATGTCCCGGTTCTGGAGGGGCAGGGGATCGTCATTTTGCAGATACGCCGCAGCGGAGAGGCTGTTCACCAGCCGCAGCAGCTGGTAGTAGCTTTGGTCCAGAATGGCGGCCCGGGCGTCCAGCTGGGGATCCTTCTCGCGGGCGTCGGCGGGAGCCAGCTGTGCGGCGGCCAGGTGCAGGTTGCTCAGCGCGATGCGCAGCTGGGCTGCCACACTGGGGAACAGCGCGGCGAGATTGGATTGCTCCGGCTCCATGTGCCCCTCCTTTCCAGCGCAGAACACGCCGGGAATAGCATTTGCCGCAGGCACGGCGAAAACCGTGGGAATGACTGGCTGCAGCACCAACAGCATAGCAAACTCCCCGGGAGAAAACAAGAAAATTGTTGAACTTTGTCGAATTTTGTCGAATACGTCCGGCACAACATGGTAAAATGAAAGAACTGTGCGCAAAGTTACGCAATGATTATTTACATTGATGGAAACAAGTGGTACAATAAAAAAAACCTGCGGAAAACTGGCGGGTAAATTTATGGAACAGGGAAGGGAACACGAGCATGGCGATTAAAGTAGGCATCAACGGCTTCGGCCGCATCGGCAGAGTGGCGCTGCGCAGCATGGTGGAGCGGGGCAGCAGCAGCTATCAGATCTGCGGCATCAACCTGCGCAACGCGGATCTGGACTATATGGTCTACCAGGTGAAGTACGACTCCGTGTTCCGTACCTTCCGGGGCATGGTGGAGCATGACGAGCGCCACCTCATCATCAACGGCAAGAAGATCCGGGTATACAGCGAGAGCGACGCCTCCCTGATCCCCTGGGACGACTGCGAGGCTGAGTACATCATTGAGTCCACCGGCGCCTATAACTCCACGGAAAAAGCCTCCGTCCATCTGCAAAACGGCGCCAAGAAGGTCATCATCTCCGCGCCCGCCAAGGATGACTGCACGCCCACCTTTGTCATGGGCGTCAATCACAAGAGCTATACGCCGGACATGAACGTGGTATCCAACGCCTCCTGCACCACCAACTGCCTGGCTCCCATGACCAAGGTCATCAATGACACCTTCGGCATCCGTCAGGCGCTGATGTCCACCATTCACTCCGCTACCGCAAAGCAGAAGGCGGTGGACTCCCGGGCGGGCCGGGATTGGCGCACCGGCCGCAGCGTCCTGGGCAACATCATCCCTTCCTCCACCGGCGCGGCCAAGGCCGTGGGCCAGGTGATTCCGGAGCTGAAGGGCCGCATGACGGGCATGAGCTTCCGGGTGCCTACCAATGATGTCTCCGTGGTGGACCTCACCGCCCGGCTGATCCATCCCGCCAGCTACCACGATGTGTGCGTGGCCATGCAGAACGCCGCCCGCAACAGCATGAAGGGCATCATCACCTGTACCAGCGACCAGGTGGTTTCCTCGGATCTGACAGGGTTTACCGAGACATGCATCTTCGACGAGACGGCGGGCATCATGCTGGACGATGATTTCGTCAAACTCATCGCCTGGTATGACAACGAGTGGGGCTATACCAACAAGCTCCTGGACCTCATCGCGCATATGTATGAGGTGGATTACGCCGACCGCTGACCTCTCCCCCGCACAAAACGCCCCCGGTTGCCGCATTGCGGCACCGGGGGCGTTTCACGTGCATTTTACAAAGCTTTTGCCATATCGTGGTGTTCCGGAGGAGGCCGGAGAAGGTATACTGAGCGCGGCTTCCAACGAGGCATCATAATGATAGAGAAAAGAGGAATGAATGGAATGAACTGGAAAACAAGACTGACGGCGGGCCTGTTGGCGGGCGTCGCCGCGCTGAGCCTGACCGGCTGCGCCTCCACTCCGGCATCTCCCGCGGCGGAGGCGGAAAGGACCGCGGCGGTGATGCAGGACACCGCGGTCTATGCAGCGGGCAAGACCCCCAAGTATGTGTTTTTGTTTATCGGCGACGGCATGAGCTATCCCCAGTTCCAGGCGGCGGCGGACTATCTGGGCGCCGTGGCGGACCCGGACTATGTCAAGGCCGAGCCCAGCATCGCCCTGGCGGACCGGGACGGCGCCGTGCTGAACGGACCCAAGGCGCTGAATTTTATGGAGTTTGACGTGGCCGGCTCCGCCGTGACCTACGATTCCTGCAGCTTCGCCCCGGACTCCGCTTCCACCGCCACCTCCATTGCCACCGGTCACAAGACCTACTCCGGCATGATCAACGTGGATGAGACGGGCACCAGGGAATACGAGACCATCGCCGAGCAGCTCCATGCGCAGAAGGGCTGGAAGATCGGCGTGATCTCCTCCGTGAACCTGAACCACGCCACTCCCGCCGCCTTCTATGCCCACCAGGCCAGCCGCAACAACTACTACGAGATCGGCACCGAGCTGGTGGAGTCCGGCTTCGAGTATTTTGCCGGCGGCGCGCTCCTGAAGCCCAATGGCGCGGACGGGGACCAGACCAGCCTCTATGAGCTGGCGGAGCAGGCCGGCTATTTGGTGACCGACACCCAGGCCGAGGCGGAGCAGGTCACCGCTCAGGACGGTAAGGTGATCCTCATCGACGAGCATCTGGCGGATTCCGACTCCATGGACTATGAGCTGGACCGTCCGGACGGCCAGTGGGCCTTGGCGGACTATGTGGAAAAAGGCATCGAGGTCCTGGACAACGACAAGGGCTTCTTCATGATGTGCGAGGGCGGCAAGATTGACTGGGCCTGCCACGCCAACGATGCCGGTTCCACTGTGGCGGACACCGTGGCCCTGGCGGACGCCGTCCAGGTGGCGGTGGACTTTGCCAAGGAGCATCCCAATGACACGCTGATCCTGGTTACCGGCGACCACGAGACCGGCGGCCTCTCCATCGGCTTTGCCGGAACCGACTACGATACCTATCTCACCAACCTCGCCAGCCAGAAGATGTCCTATACCAAGTTCGACGTGGAGTATGTGGCCGCCTACAAGGCCAACAAGACCCCCTTCGAGACGGCCATGAAGGACGTGGAGGAGCTGTTCGGCCTGAATCTGCCCACCGGCGGCGCCGGAAACCGGCTGACGCTGACGAGCTATGAGATCCAGCGGCTGAAGGATGCCTATCAGCTGGCCATGACGGACTATGACTCCGACGCCTATACCCAGGAGCAGTACGTGCTCTACGGCACTTACAATCCCTTCTCCGTCACCATCACGCACATCCTCAACAACAAGTCCGGTGTGGACTTCACCAGCTACTCCCACACGGGTCTTCCCGTGGCGGTGTTTGCTGACGGCGTCGGGGCCGAAGCCTTCGGCGGCTACTACGACAACACCCAGATTTATGCCAAGCTGGCATCCATGCTGAAGGTCCAGTAAACTTTGCGATATGTGAAAAAGCAGCGAGGGGGCGGCGGACCGCCCCCTTGCCGCTGTTTGGAAAGGAAGAAGGCCATGTTTTCGGAACAAAGACGCCGGACCTGGGGGCCGGTGCTGGCGGCGGCGGTGCTGCTGGCAGTGCTGCTGGTGCTGCCCACCGGCTACGAGGGGGCGCTGGTATATCAG
>CALWXI010000213.1 GCA_944385455.1 uncultured Oscillospiraceae bacterium
TATGCCTTGCTAAGCGGCGGCGCAGTATTCTAGTCAGATCTTCCGCTTCCTAGGGAGGGCCTAAAAATCCTCTGAAGGGCACATCGATGAAACCTCTGGTGCCTGCTTGATACGCCCAGTTTTGGGTGGGTGCTGGGGGGAAGCGCGCTGCGCGTGCTTGCGGACTCAGGGCGATTTCCAATGGCATGGTCAACCCGACCCTGTTTCCGTGGAGACCTGTTCTTGTGCACAGACATACTCCCATAGCGGTATTTCCGGCCTGTGTACGAAGCAGATTGTGAACCTGCAATGCGGTGCATCGGCTCCGTTGCTGAGTCGTAACGCTGTGTGCAGCTGTAGCCTGCCTTGCGTGGGTATGGTGGATGGGAGGTCAGGCCGTCATCGCTCCCGGCCGGAGTTCGGCGGCCCCCTGCTCTTTGAAACCATGCCTGCAAAAGAGGCTAAAGAAGCGGACAGACTGCGGTGGAAATCACCTAGGCTGTTCTTGCGAGGCAGAAAAGGGATTGCAGTGCGGACTAAGTGGCAATCGGGTAGCGCGGACTGGCAACGCCGCGCCGCGGCGCCGAAGGGGGAACCGCCTCCATCGGCAACGAGAGGTGCGCCGCGGGGAAAACCAACCCGTACCTAAGCCGTAAGATTTACCTTTTTTGCTGCCGCTTGCTTAGCGAATCTGAGTTTATTTCCCATTTGGGAGGGTGTCATATTTGAAGCGGGAAAAACGCACCAGGGAGAAAAAGAATGGTGCCAGCGCCCAGTACCGCTGGGCCTTGACGGTCTTCTGCATGGCGGTCGCACTGTCTGCGGCGTTGAGTCTTGCGTCGGAGTCGATGCTCGACGGCGCGGGCACGGCGGTCGCCATTTTGATTCTGGCCATGTTCATCGGATTGGGCATTATTTTTGACATCATCGGCGTGGCGGTGACGGCGGCGGACGCCCGGCCCTTTCACTCCATGGCCGCACACAAGGAGAAGGGAGCGAAGGAGGCTTTGACTTTGCTGCGCAATGCCTCTCGGGTCTCCAGCGTCTGTAATGACGTGGTAGGCGATATCTGCGGCATCGTCAGCGGTGCCACCGGCGCGGTCATTGTTGCCCAGCTGCAGCAGGCTTTCAACACACGGACGGTTCTGATCTCGGTTGGCATTACAGCGCTGATTTCCGGCCTGACCATTGGCGGAAAGGCTCTTTCCAAGACGTTTGCCATGAAGCAGAGTACGAAAGTGGTCTACCTGGCAGGGCGGTTCTTGCATGTGTTTCACCGTTGATGGGAGGCGTTCGGCTTGATTCTGGAATCGATCCATTCCCCGAGTGATGTCAAGGCGCTGGATCGCAGCGCCCTGCCGCAGCTGTGTGAGGAGATCCGCGCCTTTTTGGTGGAGCATGTGGCGGAGACCGGCGGACATCTGGCATCCAACCTGGGTGCTGTGGAGCTGACGGTCGCCATCCACCGGGTGTTTGACACCAGCCGGGACCGGCTGGTGTTCGACGTGGGGCATCAGTGCTACGTCCATAAGATCCTCACCGGCCGCCAGGCGGATTTTTCCACACTGCGTCAGCTGGGAGGGCTTTCCGGCTTTCCCAAGCCGTACGAGAGCATCCACGATGCCTTTATCGCAGGTCAGGCCTCCAATTCCGTCTCTGTGGCGTTGGGGATGGCCCGGGCCAGGACTTTGCTCCATCAGGATTACAGTGTGCTGGCCCTCATCGGTGATGGCGCGCTCACCGGCGGATTGGCTTATGAGGGACTGAACAACGCCGGAGCCTCCGGTGAGCCGCTGATCGTGATTCTCAACGACAACGGCATGTCCATCAATCCCAATGTGGGGGCCATCCCCTCTCATCTGAACCGTCTGCGGTCCAAACCGGCCTACTATCATTTTAAGAAGTGGTACCGCAGTCTGTTTGGCAAGCATCCCACAGACAATGCGCTGTATCGCTTCAACCACTGGATCAAATCCTCCGTGAAAAAAACCCTGTGGCCCTGGAGCACGCTGTTTGAGGATATGGGCTTTACCTACCTTGGCCCCATCGACGGCCATGATCTGCCCCGGCTGTGCGATGTGCTGCAGTGGGCCCGGGAGCTGAACCGGCCGGTGGTGGTCCATGTGAATACCATCAAGGGCAAGGGTTATTCCTTTGCAGAGAAGGATCCCGGGAAATTCCACGGCATCGGGCCCTTTGATCCTGTTACCGGAATCGCACGTGCTCAGGGAGGAGAGACCTTCTCCGCGGTGTTCGGAAAGGCGCTCTCCGCCTGCGCCGCAGAGGATGACCGGGTGTGTGCCATCACTGCCGCCATGGCGGACGGGACGGGGCTGAGCGGCTTTGCCCGGGAATTTCCGGAGCGTTTTTTCGACGTGGCCATTGCCGAGGGACACGGCGTCTCCATGGCAGCCGGTCTGGCGGCTCAGGGTATGATCCCGGTGTTCGGCGTCTACTCCACGTTTCTGCAGCGGGGCTATGACCAACTGATCCACGACGTGGCGCTGGAGCGGCTGCATGTGGTGCTGGGAGTGGACCGGGCAGGACTGGTGGGCGCCGACGGCGAGACCCACCACGGCTGCTTTGACGCGCTGTTCCTTTCGGAGATCCCGGGATACACGGTGCTGTGCCCTTCCTCCTTTGCCGAGCTGCGGCATATGCTGCGCCAGGCGATTTTTGAGCTGGACGGTCCTGTGGCGGTGCGGTATCCTCGTGGCGGCGAAGGACGTTTTCGTGAGGATACGGCGGACGAGCCCATCGTCCGGCTGCGGCAGGGCGGGGACGTTACCCTGGTGGGCTACGGCATCATGGTGAACCATCTGCTGGAGGCGGCGGAGCTGCTGGAGGCGGAGGGGATCAGGGCCGGTATCGTGAAGCTCAACCGGATCTCTCCCCTGGAACACCAGCCGGTATGCGAGGCCATCGGAAAGCCCCGGCGGCTGCTGGTACTGGAGGACTCTTTCGGTGCCGGCTGCGTGGGGCAGCGGATTGCCGCCATTCTGGCGGAAGCGGGGCTTGCTCCGGAAAAGCTGATTTTGAAGAACCTGGGCAAGACCTTTGCCCCGGAGGGCAGCGTTTCCCAACTGGAGCACTGCTTTGGACTGGATGGCGCCGCCGTTGCGGCAGCAGTGCGGGAGGCGATGCGGGATGACTAAAAAGAGATTGGATGTGCTGCTGGTGGAGCGGGGGCTCCAGGAGAGCCGTCAAAAGGCCCAGGCTACCATCATGAGCGGATTGGTGTTTGTCAGGGGCCAGCGGGTGGATAAGCCCGGTACCGCCGTGGCGGAGGACGCCCAGATCGAGGTGCGCGGAAATGTCCTGAAATATGTCAGTCGTGGCGGACTGAAGCTGGAAAAGGCCATGTCCACATTTCCAATCCAGCTGGAGGGCGCCGTCTGCGCGGATATCGGAGCTTCCACCGGTGGTTTTACAGACTGTATGCTGCAAAACGGCGCGGGAAAGGTCTACGCCGTGGATGTGGGCTACGGCCAATTGGCCTGGAGCCTGCGCAGTGATCCGCGGGTGGTGTGCATGGAGCGCACCAATGCCCGTTACCTCACTCATGAGCAGATCCCGCAGGAGCTGGATTTTGTCTCCATTGATGTCAGCTTCATCTCTTTGAAGCTGATTTTGCCCGCCGTATGGGGCCTTTTGAAGACAGGCGGCCACGTGGCCTGCCTGGTGAAGCCGCAGTTCGAGGCAGGGAAAGAGAAGGTTGGGAAAAAGGGGGTGGTCCGGGATCCCGCCGTGCATCTGGAGGTACTGGATCATTTTTTGGAACATGCAAAGGAGTCAAACTTTACAGTCATTGGAATTACATATTCTCCGGTTCGAGGGCCAGAGGGGAATATTGAGTACCTGGGGTATTTGGAAAAAACGGAGACCGGAGCGGCCGGGACGTTTGACCTGCGCGGCCTTGTGGAGGAATCCCACCGGGTGCTGCGGGAGCATGGAGAGGGAGGCTGCGTGTGAGCGAAAAAAAGATTATTCTCTGCCCGAATCCCAATCGGGATCAGGGGATGCAGGCCACCCGGGCCGCAGACGCCATTCTGCGGGAGATGGGATTCCGTACGGTGGTCTGTTCACCCTTCAAGGATCAGAAGGCCGGCGCCTTTGCGGATTATCCCGTCCGCCCGCTGCCCCAGGAGCTGCGGGGCGCGGATCTGCTCATCACATTCGGCGGCGACGGCACGATCCTGCATCTTGCCAAGCTGGCGGCATTGAACAAGATTCCGGTACTGGGCATCAACATGGGCGGACTGGGCTTTATCGCGGAGCTGGAGGCCGGGGAACTGGAGGCACTGCGCAAGCTGCGGGACTGGGACTTCATAACGGAGCAGCGCATGATGCTGGATGTCTCGGTGATCCGTGAAGGAAAACAGATTTACACAAATTTGGGGCTCAACGATGCGGTGATTCGGGAGGGTCCCATCTCTCATGTGATCCATCTGAAGATCTCCTCTGATGGCCGCCATTTGGCGGACATCGCGGGGGACGGTGTCATCGTTTCCACCCCCACCGGCTCCACGGCGTACTCTCTGTCTGCCGGTGGTCCGGTGGTGGAGCCGGTGGCGCAGACCATGATCGTCTGTCCCATTTGTACCCACAACATGCGTTTTTCCTCCTATGTCCTCTCACCGGAGCATGTGCTGACGGTGGAGCTGGAGCGCAACGGCCGCAAGCCGGTGTATCTGTGCGTGGATGAGAGCCGGGCGTTCTCTCTGCGGGCCGATGACAAGGTGCAGGTCCGGCGGAGCAAGCATGTGATGAAGCTGGTGCGGCTGACGGAAAAGAGCTTTTGTGAGATTTTTGCGAAAAAAATGCTTCCGGGAGGGCTTTGAGATGAAAAATGACCGTCAATCCATGATTTTGGAGATCATTTCCCAGGAAAACATCGAGACCCAGGAGCAGCTGCTCTCCCGGCTGCAGGCAAGGGGGATCACCAGCACCCAGGCCACGATCTCCCGGGACATCAAGCAGATGCACCTCATCAAGGAGCCGGTTGGCCAAGGCGTTTACAAGTACGCCGTTTCGGGCAACCGTACCCGGCTGAACTTTGCCGAGAAGCTGCGGACCATCTTCCGGGAGAGCATCACCAGTGTGGCCAGCGCTCAGAATATCGTGGTGCTCAAGACCATGCCGGGCCTGGCCAGCGCTGCCTGCTCCGCGCTGGACAACATGGACATCACCTACATGGTGGGGTCCCTGGCGGGGGACGACACCGCCTTTTTGCTGATGCGGGACGCGGAGTCCGCGGCCTCCTTCTGCGAAGAGATCAAGGAGATGCTCTGAACGCTGCGGATTTTGGCCAAGGGGAGCTGAGAGCATGCTGGAATTGCTGCACATTGAGAATATCGCGGTGATCGAGGAGGCGGACATCCGGTTTTTCCCGGGATTTAACGCCCTCACCGGCGAGACCGGCGCCGGCAAGTCCATCGTCATCGACGCGATGGGCGCGGTGCTGGGGGGACGGACCTCCCGGGAACTGATCCGCACCGGCGCGGACCGGGCTTTTGTCAGCGCGGAATTCTCCGGCGTCTCGCCGGAGCTGCCCGGCCTTCTGGAGGTGGGAGCCGCGCCGGATGAGGACGGCGCGCTGCTGCTGCAGCGGGAGATCTACGGAGACGGCAAAAACGCCTGCCGGGTCAACGGCCGTCCGGTGACGGTGGCGCAGATGCGCCGCATCGGCAGCGAGCTTTTGAACATTCACGGCCAGCACGACGGCGCGCAGCTTTTGGACGAGGAGCAGCACGGCGCGTATCTGGACCGGTTCGGCCGGACGGACGCGCCGCTGGCGGCGTACCGCCGGGCCTATGAGACCATGACGGACCTGCGGGGCCGCATCCGGGCGCTGCAGATGGACGAGGCGGAGAAGGCCCGCCGGGTGGACAGCCTGCAGTTCCAGATCAATGAGCTGGAGCGGGCGGAGCTGGTGCCCGGCGAGGAGACGGAGCTGGCCCGCCGCCGGGAGCTGCTGCGCAACGGGGAGAAGTATCTCTCTGCCCTCAGCGGCGCGGACTACTGCCTCAGCGGCGGGGACGAAAGCGGCGGCGCCGTGTCCGCCCTCCGGGACGCGGAGGAGGCCCTCTATGGCATCCGTACCCTGGGAGAGGACATGGGAGAGCTGTATCAGCGCCTGGAATCACTCCGCTGTGAAGCCTATGACCTTGCCGAGATCATCCGGGAAAAGCGGGAGGAATTCGACTTCTCGCCCGGTGAATTGGATGCGGTGGAGAGCCGGTCGGACCTTCTGTACCGGCTGCGCAAAAAGTACGGCGCCACCACGGAGGAGATGCTGGCCTATCTGGACCGCTGCCGGGAGGAGCTGTCGGCCATCGAGTCGGCGGACGACACCCTGGCGCTGCTGGAGCGGCAGCTTTCCAAGGCGTCGGGGGCCGTCCGGTCCGCCGGCGCGGCACTGACGGAGGCCCGGAAGACCGCCGCCTCCGTGCTGGAGGAGCGGGTGCAGTCGGAGCTGCGGGATCTGGATATGCGCAAGGTCCGCTTTGCCATCGACTTCGCGCCCCGGGAACCGGGGCCGGACGGCTGTGACGAGATCCGCTTCCTGATGTCCGCCAACGTGGGGGAGGACCTGCGGCCCATCGCCCGGATCGCCTCCGGCGGCGAGCTGGCCCGGATCATGCTGGCACTGAAAAACGTGCTGGCGGAGCAGGAGTCGGTGGGCACGCTGGTGTTCGACGAGGTGGACACCGGCGTTTCCGGCCGGGCGGCTCAGAAGGTGGCGGAGAAGCTGGCCCAGGTAAGCCGCCGCAAGCAGGTGCTGTGCGTGACGCATCTGCCGCAGCTGGCCGCCATGGCGGACACCCATTTTTCCGTGGAGAAGGGGGAGCGCAGCGGCCGCACCTTCACCCATGTCGTCCAGCTGGACCGGGAGCGGCGCAAGGCGGAGCTGGCCCGGAGCACCGGCGGCGCCAAGGTGACGCCGGCGCTGCTGGAGAGCGCCGGGGAGCTGCTGGACGAGGCGGAGGCCTACCGGGCCACGCTGAAATGAACAAAAAAACGGCTGACGCCATGGCGTCAGCCGTTTTTGCCGTCCAGTTCGATTTTACCGTGTTCCCGCTCGAAATCGGCGATACATTTACGCATTAAATACAGGATTTGCCCACTTCCACTGCGGCCCTCATACTCTGCAATATAAAATATTTTATCGTGTGTTTCCTGGTCGATCCGCAAACCAAGGTGCTTTTCCCGTTTCTTCATGAGAGGTCCACTCCAAATCAATGTTTTTTTAGTTGATTTTAAGTACACTTTGCGCTATTATGTGAGAAGTGGACTAGATTCTAGTACGGAAAAGCAAGGGGTTAAAATGGAAGAGAACATTTGGAAGCAAATGTATCTGGTGGTGGCGGCGGCAGCGGCGGACGCGGCGGAATTGATGGAGACGGCGCCCCACGACGTCGGGGCGTGGACCGGGCCGAACCGGGCGCTGCAGAAGGCGGAGGAGATTTATCTTTCCGCCGGGGAGACGGATGGGGACAAGGCTTGACAATGCTCCCGGAATCCGATATAATCCCACCCGTACACAGTGAGGAAGAGGAAGAGTACCCGTCACGGCGCTGCAAAGAGAGCCCCCGGTTGGTGGAAGGGGGAGAGGGCCCGGCGGCGAATACCCCTTGGAGCTGGCACCCCAACGGCCCCGCGGCCCAGTAGGCGTGCTCCGGGTGCGCCCGTTACCGCGCCGCCGTGTGATGGCACGGCCCGAGGCCGCTTCTCCGCGAGGAGACGGTGAACCAGAGGTGGTACCGCGAAGTGATTCGCCCTCTGTCCCTGCCGGGACGGGGGCCTTTTTTATCCCGTTTCGACTGAATTCATCTGAAGAACAGGAGAGAACGAACATGCAGATCTATGAAGAACTCAAGGCCCGGGGCCTCATTGCCCAGGTTACCGACGAAGAGGAGATCCGGGAGCTGGTGAACAACGGCAAGGCCGTGTTCTATATCGGCTTCGATCCCACGGCGGATTCCCTCCACGTGGGCCATTTCATGGCGCTGTGCCTGATGAAGCGGCTGCAGATGGCCGGCAACCGTCCCATCGCACTCATCGGCGGCGGCACCGGCTATATCGGCGACCCCTCCGGCCGCACCGACATGCGCTCCATGATGACCCCGGAGACCATCCAGCACAACTGCGAGTGCTTCAAAAAGCAGATGGAGCGGTTCATCGAGTTCGGCGAGGGCAAGGCCATGATGCTCAATAACGCCGACTGGCTGCTGAAGCTCAACTACGTGGACCTGCTGCGTGAGGTGGGCGCCTGCTTCTCCGTGAACAACATGCTGCGGGCCGAGTGCTACAAGCAGCGCATGGAGAAGGGCCTGAGCTTCCTGGAGTTCAACTATATGATCATGCAGTCCTACGACTTCTACCACATGTTCCAGACCGTGGGCTGCAACA